>JAPLGH010000166.1 GCA_026390285.1 Caldisericota bacterium | reverse complement strand
TTTTATGATCGGATGGACTTCGAAGGCATCATCTTCGGTACTCCCCGCTTTGTCAAGTCCACAGCCAAGAAGGCCATTGCAGCTCCCTCCATTCCCTCGATCATTCGTGTCACGGCTCAGGAAGAACAGAACCCGATACAATCATACCTGAGCGATATTGGCCGCGTTGCGCTGCTGACACCCGATCAGGAGAAGTCGCTCGGCAAGAGCGTCATGGCGGGCGACATGGAGGCGCGACGCCAACTCATCGAAGCAAACCTTCGTCTGGTCGTCAGTATCGCAAAGAAGTACACGGGCCGCGGCTTGTCCTTCCTTGACCTCGTCGAAGAGGGGAATCTCGGCCTCATCAGGGCCGTCGAGAAGTTTGACTACAAGCGTGGATTTCGTTTCTCCACGTACGCCACGTGGTGGATTCGGCAGTCGATGACACGCGCGCTGGCTGATCAGTCGCGCCTGATCCGGGTTCCGGTGCACATGGTCGAGAACCTCAACAAGATCGACAAAATCAAGAAAGGCTTCCTTCAGGAACACGGACGAGAGCCGACCAAGGAAGAGCTCGCCACCGCAATGGGCATCCCCGTCAAGAAGATCATACGGTATCTGCGCCTCGGGCAACAACCGCTGTCTCTCGAGAACACCGTCGGAGACGAGGAAGAGAGTCGTCTGGAGAACTTCATCGAGGATGAGAAGAGTCCTTCTCCTGAGAAGGAGACGTTCAACAAGTACTACAAAGAACAACTGGAGCGCATCCTCGAGACGCTCCCGGACCGCGAGAAGAAGATCCTCATCTATAGGGAAGGCCTTCAGGGTGAATACGAGCACACGCTGGAAGAAGTCGGCACCATGTTCCAGGTGACGCGTGAGCGTATCCGCCAGATCGAGGCCAAGGCCAAGCGCAAGCTCAAGGACATGATTGCCAAGGAGAATGGGATGAGTGAAGAAGACATGCACAACGATGGCAATGTCATACGCCACCGCACGTCGTCGAATCGAAGACGGTCGCCCTCCCAGTCCTGACTGACAGTCGGCATCTTGACATACGAGCTGTCAACACTACAATTACTGTTGCGTTCCCCGATAGCTCAACGGTGGTAGCACTGGACTGTTAATCCGGGGGTTGTAGGTTCGAGTCCTACTCGGGGAGCCAAAATCTAGTCCATCAACTTTGTCGTTGCCTGTCAACTCAAGACCCTAAGGGATGGACCCCTTAGGGTCTTGTTCATTTTTATGACAAGACCCTCCAGGGCCTGTCCCTGATCGAAGCCAAGCAAGAAAGGCGTCATGTCCCTATGGAACAAGCGACAGATCGTCAATGCGCGGGACAAGATAACGGCACCGCAACTGGCGGTCGAGCCGGCGGTGATGATTCTCCCTTGGGATTCGGCCGAGCCCCCAGTTCCGGTGCAGGCGATTATCCGACTTTTCGCCAGGCTATCTCCTTCCGCCCCTTATGGCCCGCACCACGGCGATCAGCAGTATCGCGCCTACCACTGCCGTGATCAGGGCTCCCCATATTCCGCTGCTCGGAATTTTCAGCAACCCGAACACGTATCCGCCGATGTATCCGCCGATCGCACCGATGATCAAATCGCCGAGCAACCCATAACCGCTGCCTTTCATGACTTGACCCGCAATCCAACCTGCAGCGATACCGATGATGATCCACCAGAGCCAACTTGGCATATCCTAACCTCCTTGTTTCGAAATCCTAGTCGTGGATTGACTATCAGACCTCAGATAGACCAAAACTTCGACGCTTGCCAGCCACTTCTTGTCAATTGATTCTGACTCAGGGCCAGCTTGCCCGGACATCGACGAGCATCAAACAGCATACCAATGGCATACTATCAATTCGGAATGCTCGTGTCAACCCCCAGTTTCCCTGTTTCTGACCGCACATCCTGATTTCTCTTCCGACATTCTCCGACGGCGCACCCTAACCCACATATCGACTCTGGTTCGGGTCCAGGTGATGCGCATCGATCGGTTTACCGCTATACTCAACGTATGAGCGATTGGGCAGAACAACGCACTCTTGATACGGAACAGCGTCTTTGTGTCGACACAAAGATCAAGGTCAATGCTTGGTTGCGCGTGCTACCCAGACGTGACGGCCTGGAGCTTCATGGGCTGGAGTCGCTCTTCTTGAGCATCGCAACAGGCGATCTGCTCCATTTCGACGCATGTCCCTCAGCGTCAGCGGAGTTCCATCTCACATCAAATCGGCGTGACCTGCTTCCACATAACTCTGTACAGCAAGCGTGGCTTGCCTTCACCAGCGCCATTCAGCCACTCGCCGGGCGTCGTGCTTTTCGAATCTCGGCATATCTGGAGAAACTCATCCCCGAGAAGAGCGGTCTCGGCGCAGGCAGTGGTGACGCAGGAGCAGCGCTGCTCACTCTGAACCAGCTCTATGGATTCCCTCTCAGCAAGCATCAGCTCATCGCCCTGGCGACCTCACTCGGTTCTGATGTCCCATTCTTTGTCCACACAGGCCCGTGCATTGTACGCGGTACTGGCGAGATCGTGGACCCAATCCCCGCACTTCCTCCCCTATGGTGCTGCATTGTTCTTCCGGCCTTCCGTATCAACACGAGCCACGCCTATGCCGTTCTCGACGAAGCCATCGACAGACAAGGAGCGTCAGCAGCCGATCCTACGGTTGACCTGACCGCCGTTATCAAAGCCCTTCGCACGCGCACACCCCTCCGAGGCCCTGACGAGACGCGCCTGAACTCCTTTGAGATCACTCTTGGCGACAACACCGCCAGTTTCCTGGGCATTCGCAGCATGCTCCTCTCAAATGGTGCCATTCTCGCCGGTCTCAGCGGTTCGGGGAGTGCTGTCTTTGGTATATATGCAGAAAGGGCAGCTACCGAGGCAGCTGCCCTTGATGTCCAGCGACGCGTCAGCGCCGTGCGAACATTTGTTGCGGAGACTCTATAGAGACTACTTGACCTCGGCGGTAGCGCCGGCAGCCTCGAGCTTGGCCTTGATCTCGTTGGCTTCCTTCTCCGGAATGTGCTCCTTGACAGGCTTCGGGGCACCATCGACGACGTCCTTGGACTCCTTGAGGCCGAGGCCCGTGATCTCACGGACAACCTTGATGACCTCGATCTTTTTCTCGCCAACGGTCTTGAGGATAACGTCAAACTCAGTCTTGACTTCGGCAACAGCAACCGGGGCAGCAGCAACAGCAGCAACCGGGGCAGCTGCTGAAACGCCGAACTTCTCTTCGATCATCTTGACGAGATCAGCAAGGTCAAGGACGGTCATGCTCTCGATAGCTGAAAGGATCTCTTCTTTTGTCATGTCATTCCTCCTATTGAATGATGTTATGCTTGCGGTGCAACCTGAGCCTTCTGCTCACGGACCTTATCAAGTGCATAGACAATACTGCTTACAGTCTGCTTCAGTGCCATGGCTAGTCCCGTAACCGGCCCGTTCATGCCGCGGCACACCTGAGCGATGAGTTCGTCCTTGGTCGGCAACAGCGCGAGACGCTCGACCATCGGTTCGTCGAAAAAGCTTCCATCAACGATTGCACCCTTGACTACGAAGCGCTGTTCGCCAGGCTTGTTGGTTGGCTTCTTGTACAAAGCTTTTGCCAGAATGGATGGATCGGTCTTGCCGAGTCCGATGGCGGTCATCTGCGTGAACAGAGACGCCGGCAACGTCAGGCCGACTTCCTTCATGGCTCGCTCGAGGAGAGTATTCTTGACGACAACATACTCAATACCTTGTTTCGTCAGCCTCTTACGCTCGTTTGCAACGAACGATGCCTTCAGCCCCTCATAACCCACGAACACGATGGACTCCGACTCTTTCAACTGCTTGACAAGGTCATCCACAAGCTGTTTCTTCTGATCCCTAGTTAGCATGTTTCACCTCCTCTTTGCCTAGAAAAGAAAAGCTCTCTGCCAAAGACAGAGAGCCGTATTGCACATGGTCAACAGGCGCAAACGCCTCGGCGGGCAAGATTGAGGGGATGAACCCCGCTCGCTGTCTTGGGCTGTTAGTCGTAGTAAAAAGTGTACTCTAAAGCTTGCTCGTGTCCAGTCGAATTGCCGGGCTCATCGTGAGTGACATATAGGTCTTCCCAAGGTACGTGCCCTTGACCGAGGAAGGACGGGCTTTCTGGATCGCCTCAAACAGAGACATGAAGTTCTCCTTGATGGCAGCAGGCGCGAAGCTCGACTTGCCAAGAGGGCAGTGAATCGTGCCAATCTTGTCAACGCGGAACTCAATCTTGCCCGCCTTGAACTCGCGAACAGCTTTCCCCACGTCCAACGTCACCGTGCCCGCCTTCGGGTTAGGCATCAATCCACGTGGTCCCAATACCCGGGCCACTTTTCCAAGCGTCGCCATCATGTCGGGCGTTGCGATTGCAACGTCGAAGTCCAGCCAGCCGCCTTTGATCTTCTCGACAAGTTCCTCGCCGCCTACGAAGTCAGCGCCTGCCTCTTGAGCCTCAATGGTCTTGTCACACTTTGTAAACACGGCGACTCTGACCGTCTTGCCCGTGCCAGCCGGGAGTGTCACGACGCCACGAACGTTTTGGTCAGCCTGCTTCGGGTCGACGTTGAGCTTCATGCAGACCTCGATTGTCTCATCGAACTTGGCAGTCCTCAATTTGGGGAGCAGCTCGACTGCCTCATCCAATGTATAGATCTTGGCATAGTCGACAAGCTTCGCTGCTTCTTGATACTTCTTTCCCTTCTTGCTCATGAATTACCTCCGTGGTTACGTGGAGAAACTCCTCCCACGTGCGCTATGAATCTATCACTCGACGACCGTGACTCCCATGCTCTTAGCAGAGCCTGCAATGATCTTGATGGCTTCCTCGATGTCAGCAGTATTGAGATCCTCCATCTTGATTTTGGCGATCTCAGCCAGCTGGGCCTTCGTGATACGACCCACCTTCTTCTTGTTGGGCTCACCAGATCCTGCCTCGATCTTGATGGCTCTCTTGATGAGAGACGACGCCGGTGGAGTCTTGGTGATAAATGTGAACGATTTGTCTTCGAACACAGTTATGACGGCCGGGATAACCAGGCCGGCCTTGTCCTTGGTCCTCTCGTTGAATTGCTTGCAGAACTCCATGATATTGACGCCTTTCTGACCGAGAGCTGG
>JAPLGH010000164.1 GCA_026390285.1 Caldisericota bacterium | reverse complement strand
GTCGATGGTCGACCGGACGACACCGTCGACGTCGACGAACGCATTGGTCGTTATCTCTCCTCCAACGATAACCAGGCCGTGTGTGACAAACGTCTCACAGGCAACACGGCTGTAGCAATCTTTCGTCAGCAGTTCATCCAAGATGGCGTCGGATATCTGGTCGGCGACCTTGTCGGGATGTCCGATCGTCACAAATTCCACAGTCTGACTGGTGCGCATGCTCTTGTCCATGGGTCCCTCCTTTCACAAGGTGCGGACACCCCGCACGCTCCTACGGGGTGGTTGGCACTTCATCGCAAGGTATCGGATTTCCGGATACGCTAGCGCTTAGGCTTGACTTCCTTGAAGGCTGGGTCGGCAGCATTGCGTGCCGCAGCAGCCACCATGCGTCCAGCGGACTTCCGAAGAATATCGTCCACAGGCTCGCGAAGTGGGTCTGTCTTCTCTTCGAGCAATTCATGCGAGGTATCGAGAAGCTGACGAATGAGTCGGTACTTGTTCGTGTCAACTTTCGTGATCAACGTCTCCAGGTAAAGATTTGCCAGCTCTGGCTGTTGAGTGGGTTGTTCTTTCTGCTCGTCCATGCGCAACTCCTATCTCCGCAGTACACTGCGGGCTATGCTGTCGACAATGTCGACCGTAGTCTCAAGGTCACGGTTCGTGACCATGTAATCGTATTCCTTGGCAAACGTCATCTCGTAGCGACCAAGCTCGATGCGTCCAACAATCTCTTCGGGTGTTTCCGAGCCTCTGCACTCCAGACGACGCTCGAGCTCCATTACATCCGGGGGCTTCAGAAAGATCATGAGAGCTTCCGGAAACAGGCGCTTGATACTCGGTCCGCCGTGAATGTCGATCGTCAGCACGAGAGTCTCCTGCGAACGAACAGACTGAAGCGAGGACATCAGCGTCCCATAGTGGTGGCCTCGTACATCAGCATACTCGGCGAAGAGCCCTTTGTCAACCCAATCTGTGAACTGTTCCTCAGTCACAAAGTGATAGTCGATGCCGTTCACTTCCCCCGGTCGGGGCGCTCTCGTCGTCACGGAGATTGAACGGTGCATTTCTGGATGGCGTCTCAGCAATTCCGCAACCACGGTGCTCTTGCCGACGCCACCAGGACCTGATACAACAAGAATCATGGGCGTTTCCCCTCCTCAACCAACTGGACGGCACGTTCGAGCTGGCCATCGCCAGGTAGTATCCCAAATGCCGTGGGGGTCGGATCTGCCACCACGATGTTCGGGGTCAATCCCTTCTTCTGGATCGTATTCTTGTTTGGCGTGTAGTACTCCTCGACCGTCACTTTGAGCTCGTAGCCATCTGGGAGGTCCCAGCTGCGCTGGATGAGTCCTTTGCCGAACGTTGTGGTGCCTACGACGAGAGCAGCCTTGTTCTCCTGCATTGCAGCCGAGAATATCTCAGAAGCGCTCGCTGAGTTCTCGTTAACCAGGACGACGACCGGGAATGAGACACTGCCGCCACTGACGGTCACGGGGTTTACTTCGCCTCCGGCTTCCCTTGTCCAAAGAGCGGTCCCGTGGGCAATGAAGTTCGACAGCATGTCGAGGCACTCATTGAGATAGCCGCCGCCATTGTCCCGTATGTCGATCACCAGCCCTGCAACCTTCTGGTCCTCGAGTGCATGAAGCGCCTGGGCAAATTTCACAGCCACCCCGGAACTAAACGAAGAAACGGAGATATAGCCAACCTTGTTTCCTACTACGCGACTCTCGACGACCGGAAGTTCGACATTGCGCCGCACAACGGTATAGTCCAGAAGTGTCCCGGCACGTTCGATCTTCATTCGGACAGAGGTGCCTGCCTTGCCCTTGACGCGCGCAGAGACCACTTCGAGGTCAAGCTTACGGGCACTCGTGCCATCTATGCTGTCGATGAGGTCTCCAGGCTTCAGTCCCGCCTCTTGTGCGGGGGTACCAGCAAACACTCTCACGATCTCGATCGCGTCAGCTTTCTTGCTCGGCGTGATGACGACGCCGATACCCACGTACTCTCCGGACAGCTGTTCACGAAAATCTGTGGCCTCTGCGGGCGTAAACAGTTCCGTGTATGGGTCGCCAAGACCGGCAACCTGTCCCTTGAGGAGCTTGGTTGCATCGACCTTCTGATAGTACTGCAGGCTGAGGGTGTCGTAGATATTCCCGGACAGCTTGAGGTAGGTATCGCGATCGATTGTCGTCTGGACAGACGATGGCCGGGAAGAACCCGTCAGGCGTGGTGCAAGAAATGGATAGGCAACGAACCCTGCCCAGAAGGCAGTGGCGACAACAAGCAACGCGGCTACTGCTATGAGAAGGGAGGATTTTCTGGATGGCATGGGAGTCTCCTTTGGCTGTGAGCGCTACGGTTTTGGCCCGAGATAAAGCATCGGGTTCTTCGGAGTGCCATCGATGCGGACCTCGAAGTGCAAGTGAGGACCAGTACTCCAGCCCGTGTTGTCTGTAAGTGCTATCACCTGGCCCCGTTTCACTGACTGCCCCTTCTTGGCGATGAAGGACTTGAGGTGTCCGAAGACCAGGGTCATGTGCTGGCCGCACTGAAGCATCAACATGTTGCCATATCCCGAGAATCTCCCTTCGTACTCGACAACGCCGTCCGCAGGAGCCAAAAGTGTCGTGGACATGGGGCACCCCATGTCAATGCCATTGTGCATTTCCCAGGTACCGTTGATGGGATCGTGGCGCATCCCAAAGAGCTCGGTTATACGAATGGTTCCCGGGATGGGCCACAGAAGCTTGCCTGTGGGCTCATTGCCAGGATGTTGTTGCCGATCGATCTCCGCGACAATCTGGTCGATGAGCTTGTTCTCCCGGGCCATCTCGTCCTGAATGCGCTTGTCATCAGCGGAGTATTGGCTGCCCTTGGCTGCCAGATAGTTCAGGGTCTGCTGTTTGGCAGCTGTCTGCTGTGCCAGCAGGGCTGCCTGTTCCTTCTTGAGCGCATAGACCTGTTCCAGCTGGTTCTTGGTGTCTTCATAGGAGGCACGGTCCGATTGCAGAGCAAGTTTTTGTGTATTCACCGCAGACAGGGCCGCCGTGATCTGCTGGAGCACGGCCGACACAGCCTGCTGAGCTTCGACGGTAGCATTGAGGCCCCCTCCCTGGAAGGCAAGACCTGCAACATCAAGGTTGGAGACATGGTAGAGGAGATCGATCGACGACTCGGTCTCGGCTGACAGCGCATCGTATTGCTTTTCCTTGACGACAATCTGAGCCGCCGTCTTGGCGAGGAGTGTCTCCAGTTGCGCGATGCGACTGTCGATGTCTCCTATGTCGCCTTCCAGCTGATCCATCTGCTCGTTGAGAGAAGTCAGCTGACTCAGAAGGTTGTACTTGGCGGACTTGTTCTCGGTAATCAACTTCTGGATTTCCTGAAGCTGTGTTTTCAGCTGGTTCATCTTCTGCTGAGCAGCCTTGAGGTCGCTGGTGAGGTCTCCTCCCACCCGGGGAGCGAAGACACAACCGCCTGCAGCCAGGGAGAGGATCAGGACGATGGCAATGAGGAACCTCACGGTTCTCATTCGAGGAGCATCTCCTCTCGACGCTGTTCCTCATCGATGCGATACGCCAGGAGCGTTGCAATAATGCAGGCCAGCAGGAGGCAGGCGAGGGAAGCCAGCAGAACAACCGAGGCGGCTCCGGCGTAGACGATGCCCACAGGCTCGGGTGTCACCCAGGCGAATGAGGCTTTGAGGCGTGTCGTGGAATACCTGATGACGCCAGGGAAGACAACTGCAAACAGGACTGATGCGAGAGCCCAGACAGCGACAAGGTGGGCGGGTGTTGCGAGAAGAACCTGCACACTGCTTGCACCAGCGATGCTCAGCACTGCAGTCTCTTTTCGCTTGCCATTGATGATACTGGATGCCATGAGGCAGAAACCTGCAACAAACAAGAAGCCGGCGAGAACCAGGACGTACAGCAGGAGGCTTTGCACAAACAGGTTCGCGTTGGCCATCCCCTGCACTGAACCCTCGTCATACTCTACTGTCTGGACGCCCGGAAGAGAACGCAGCTCTGCAGCAAGGCCAGCAATGCCCTGAACAGACACTGGATACACGCGAATCAGCGGTGGAATCGGATTTCGCGTCAGGTCTCGAAACACGCTTGCAAACTGAGGATACTGGGCCTCAAGCTTTGTCAGGCCGTCGGCGGGGCTTACATACTCCGCACGGGCTATGGCTTCGTCTTTCTGCATCTGCTCGAGAAGAGTCTCTATTGAAGTCTGGTCCAGGCCTCGGAGGAGATACGCGTTGATAGAGTGTGTACGCTCGATCTCCGAAATGGTGTGACGCACGTCAATCGACATTGCACAGATGCCCGCGCTTGCGACCATGAGCACGGCTATCAGGATTGAAACGAGAAGAGTGCGGACAGGATGTCTTACAAGATCTCTTATTGTCTGCTTGAAGATAAACATGTCAGAAGTTTCCCTCCTCGACCTTGCGCCCGCCACGGAGCCGCACGAACGGCAGCCGCGTTGATTGCACGAGATACAGATCGTGGGTAGCCATGAAGACAGTGGCACCCCTATGGTTGGCATCGTGCAGGACCTCGACGATCTTCTCTCCATTGCTCAGGTCGAGGTTCCCGGTCGGCTCATCGGCAAGGATGATGTCGGGTTTTGCGATGAGGGCGCGAGCGAGGGCAACACGCTGCTTCTCGCCTCCGGACAGCGAGCAGCACAAGCGACGCTGGTATCCGGCGAGACCGACCTGATCCAGGTACTTGTCCACCTCCTCGCTGATGATCCCTTTGCCCAAGCCTCGGACAGCCAATGGCAGTGCCACGTTTTCGTACACCGTGCGGTCGAAGAGAAGCATGTAGTCCTGGAAGACCATGCCGATTTTCCGTCGGAGAGACGTGAGAGAGCTGCCGTGAGCGGCAGCCGTATCCACTCCGTCGACCAGGATGGTTCCACTCGTCGGCCGTTCTGCACGATAGACGAGCCGCAGGACAGTGCTCTTGCCAGCACCCGATTCGCCTGTCAGAAAGACAAATTTGCTGGGACCTATCTTGAAGGTGATATCCCTGAGGCCATAATATCCATCGTCATATCTCTTTGAGACGCTCAACATCTGTATCATCAGCGTGTACCCAGCTCCTTGAAGCCGAGACCCAGAGTCTCGGTGACGTTCATGATGGCCACGAAGGCATCAGGGTCTACCTCATGGACGATCTGCTTGAGATGCGATATCTGGCTTTGAGGCACGACACAGAATACGACTTCCTTGCGTTCGCCCGTGAAGCCGCCAGCTGCAGTGAACTTCGTTACTCCGCGATCCAGTTCGGTCATGATCTTGGCTGCGATGGCTTCTGGTTGGGCACTCACCACCCAGGCCGCCTTGGAGAAAGAGATTCCTTCTTGCACGAGGTCAATAGCTTTTGCGGATATGTAGAGCGACACGATCGAGTAAAGTGGTATGGTGACGCTTCGAAATGCGATACCTGAGCATGCAATAATAGCCGTGTCGATGATCAGCAGAGTCGTTCCGAAGCTCAATCCTATGCGTTCCGACAGCATCTGAGCAAGGAGATCGGTGCCACCAGTGGAACCAAAGAAACGGAAGGTGCCACCAGTGGAACCAAAGAAACGGAAGATGATGCCAATCCCGATGCCCATGACGACTCCGGCGTAGACCGCCGAGAGCAGCATGTCCACGTGGAAGCCATGTGTGTAGGGCACGATCGCATCGATCAGGAGTGACGAGACGACGGTTGCGTACACTGAACGCCACAGGAATCCTTTTCCCAATCTCTTGAGACTCAGCAGGAAGAGTGGAGTATTGAGGATGATGATCGTGATGCCGATGGGAACGACCTTGAAGAAGTGATTCAGAATGATCGCGAGTCCCGAGCCGCCTCCTGGAGCCAGATCCACAGGGATGACGAACAGGGCAAACGAAAGGGCGAAGACGAGACACCCGATCGTTATGCCGACGACGTCACGAATCGCTCGAACGACGATCTTCCGCGTCATGTCGCACGCTTGCAAGGATAAAGTCCTGCAAATCGCCATCGAGAACGGCATCGACATTTCCCTTTTCGACACCGGTACGATGGTCTTTCGCCAGTTTGTAGGGTTGGAGGACGTAGGAACGAATCTCGTTGCCCCATTCCGCGGATTTGAATACTCCGCGAACTTCCGAAATCTGGGCATCGCGCTGCAGCTCCCGCTGTACAAGAAGTCTGGATTTGAGGACGGCCATCGCCATTCGCTTGTTCTGCAGCTGCGAGCGCTCGTTCTGGCAGCTGGCCGATATGCCCGTTGGAATATGCGTGATGCGCACAGCGGTGGAAACCTTCTGCACGTTCTGGCCTCCATGACCCGACGCATGATAGACATCGATGCGCAGATCACCCTCTGGAATTTCAACGTTTGAGCTGGTCTCTGGAATTTCCGGGATGACATCTGTTGCCGCAAATGATGTGTGGCGACGCTTGTTCGCGTCGAAGGGACTGATCCGGACCAGGCGATGAACGCCCTTCTCGTGTTTCAGAAGACCGTAGGCGTAGTGCCCATTAATGACCAGAGTGCAGCCCTTGATACCTGCCTCCTCGCCCTGCATATAGTCTGTCACGATTACTTCGAAACCCTGTCGTTCGGCGTAGCGCGTGTACATGCGCATCAGCATTCCAGTCCAATCCTGCGCATCCGTTCCGCCCGCTCCACTTGAGAGTGACAAGATCGCATTGGACGCATCATATGGACCACCAAAATAGGCTGTTGTCTCAAGAATCTGCAGGTCATGTTCAAGACGCTCCATACCGTCGACAGCCTCGTGTTCGAGTTCCGAGTCCGGCATTCCAGCGAGGAGATCCAGTGCCGTCCGGGCATTGTCCAGCTCAGTCAGCGTTTTCTGCTGGGAAGCAATATCCACCTCGATGCGCGCGATACTGCCCATGATTTCTGCTGCACCCGTTTGATCGTTCCAGAAGCCGACAGCCGTTGTCTTGCCCCGCAGCTCGTCCAGCTGCGCCTGCCGGCTCGTCAGTCAGCCCGGCTGATAGAGCCCTGCAATGCGTGTCTGGCACTCCAAAACTCGCCTGCGCAGCGGTTCAAGATCGATCATGCTTCTTCTCCGGTTGAGCGGGCTGCAGCTCGAAGGTGAACAACGCCCGCGTTACGTCGTGCTTTATCTGGTCCATCAGTTCGTTGAAGAGGTCATACCCTTCCTTCTGATAGGCAATGACCGGATCCTGTTGGCCGTAGGCGCGAAGGCCAATGCCGTCCTTGAGGTCGTCCATCTGAAGCAGGTGGTCTCTCCATGCGCTATCGATCGTCCGTAAGAAGACGTAGTGCTCGATCTGGTGCATGACATTCTCTCCGTACCGGTTGTATTTCTCAAGGTACAGTGTCTCGGTGCGGTCTCGAATCGCTGCGGAAAGTTGCTCTTCGGAGTCGTGACCTTCGAGCAGTCCAGTCAGTTCCTGGAGCGTCATCTCCACGGGTCTGCCAAATGCATCCAGGACCAGATCGTTGTACACTTTGCCAAGATCCGCCTCATCTGCGTGGTGGGCTTGAACGACTTGCTGTGCCGTCGTATCAGCTTGTTCGTTGATGAACTCATGGACTTCGTCTGTGAGATCGGCCCCGGCAAGCACTTTGTCGCGTTCCGCGTAAATGACCTCGCGCTGCTTGTTGAGCACGTTGTCGTAATCAAGAAGGCTCTTGCGTGCATCGAAGTTGTAGGACTCGACCTTCTTCTGCGACATCTCAATGGTTTTGGAGAGGAGAGGATGGTTCACCGGCATCGACTCCTCGACTTTCATCATTGCGAAGATGCGCTGAATGCGGTCACCACCAAAGATTCGCAGAATGTCGTCTTCTGCCGAGAGGAAGAACTTCGATTCACCAGGGTCTCCTTGCCGGCCAGATCTTCCTCGGAGCTGGTTATCGATACGACGCGATTCATGGCGCTCAGTCCCAAGGATGAAGAGACCTCCCAGGCCGACGACCTCGTCATGTTCCTTCGCCCATGACCCACTGTACTCTGCAAAGAGCTTGGCGTACTGTTCCGCGTACTGATCCGGCTGTTTCTTGAGGTCGGCTTTGGTACGAGCAATAGCAGCGGCGTGAGCGAGAGCTGCGGGATTGCCACCGAGCAGGATATCGACGCCTCGGCCTGCCATGTTGGTGGCGATCGTGACTGAGCCTTTACGGCCTGCCTGAGCAATGATCTCCGCTTCCTTTTCGTGATACTTGGCATTGAGGACCTGGTGCTTGATGCCAAGCTTCTTGAGCTCATGGCTGAGTACTTCGGATTTCTCGACTGACCGCGTGCCAACGAGGACGGGCTGCCCTTTTTCATGCCGGATCTGGATCTCACCAAGAATGGCACCCAGCTTGCCGCGCTCGGACCGATAGACTTCATCGTCCGCATCCTGGCGCCCCACTGGACGGTGTGTGGGAATCTCGAGGACATCGAGCCCGTAGATCTCCTTGAACTCATCTGCTTCCGTAAGCGCAGTCCCTGTCATTCCTGACAGCCTGTGGTACATCTTGAAGAAGTTCTGGATCGTAATGGTCGCGAGCGTCTGGCTCTCCTCGCGGACCTTGAGCCCTTCCTTTGCCTCGATGGCTTGGTGCAACCCTTCGGAGTAGCGACGCCCATACATGAGTCGACCGGTGAACTCATCGACAATGATGACTTCCGTGTCCTTGATGATGTACTCGCTGTCCTTCCTGAAGAACACCTGTGCCCGGACGGCGTTGCGAAGAATCTTGTCATAGGTGGCCTGATCCTTGAGAAGCTTGTCCTGGGGAATCCTGGCAGCGTGGGCAAAACGGGCAAGCAGATCGTCGGCAGGCTCGATGGTCTTATGCTTCTCATCGTAGACGTAGTCAGAACCGCCTGGTATCCCAGTGTCACCTGGGGCCATCTCGGAGCGAACCGTCCCCTTCAGCCGCTTGACGAAGGCTGCAGCCTCGTAGTATGGCATGTCCGAGTCACCACCGGGGCCCGCGATGATAAGGGCTGTCCGAGCCTCATCGATGAAGATGTTGTCGACTTCATCGACGATGGCGAAGTCGAGAGCACCCTTCTGGACCATGCCATCTTCGGAGCTGGCCATATGATCTCGCAGATAGTCGAAGCCGAACTCGTTGTTTGTGCCATAGGTGATGTCGGCTGCATACGCAGCGCGGCGCTCTTCCGGAGAGCTGTCGTTCTGAAGAAGGCCGACTGACATGCCGAGAAACTCATACACAGGCCCCATCCAGGCCCGGTCACGCTTGGCCAGGTAGTCGTTGACGGTCACAAGGTGACCCCGGTGACCCATGACGGCGTTGAGGTACAGGGGACAGGTGGCCACAAGCGTCTTTCCTTCGCCCGTCTTCATCTCGGCGATGTTGCCAAAATAGAGCGCGATAGCTCCAAGGAGCTGTTCGGGGAAGTGCTCCAGCCCTATGAGACGGCGGGAGGTCTCTCTCACCAGCGCGAAGGCTTCAGGCAGTAGCTCGGCGTCGGTTTCTCCGGCTGCCGCGCGCTTTCTGAGGTCGGCTCCATAATTTCTGAGTCCATCATCATCAAGGCGGGCGAACGTCGGCTGGAGCTGAAGGATTTGAGGCACTATGGCCTGGTATGTCTTGAACTTCCGAGCTGCTGGTGAAAAAGAGCTGAACAGTCCCATCAGAGAAGTACCTCCATAGAGCGAACTACAAGACTTTTCGACAAGTATGCTGCGCTGGGTCGCTGGATCGTCGGGAAGTTTGGCTTTCCAGGATACCTGACGACATTAAGAAGCTTTGGCGCCCCCGACTGACCGGCGACGCCAAAGATGAAGCGATAGCTGCTACTGTCGTCGCAACGACCAGAGGTCTTGCTCGTCAGTCGATTTCAATCAGACCATAGCCACCGTACGTACGCTTGTACAGAACACAGACTTTGTTGGACGAGCCGTTCCGATAGACGAAGAACTGGTGCCCCAGCATCTCGATCTGGAGGATCGCCTCTTCTTCAGACATCGGGAGTACCTCAAATTCCTTGCGCTTCACGATGCCCTCAGAGGACTCCTCGATATCCTCAACCGGGACTTCTGACTGGAACAGACCTTTGAGCTCGGCAGCTGCCTTGAAGTCCCTCCGGAAGACGCGGGTGTGAAATTTGCGGATCTGTACGTCGAGCCTGTCACAGGCTGCATCGATAGACCCTTCCATGTCCGGCCCCTGTCCCGAGGCTTTAATGACACGGCCAGAGATCTCAAGAGTCAGTTCGCATGTATATTTACCTCGGAGGAGGTTCAGATTGGCACCAAGCGTGGGTTCCTTGCGGAAGAACTTGTCAAACCGGCTAACCTTCTCGTTCAGATAGGCAAGAATGCGCGGAGGGATCTCAAGCGTCTTGGACTTATGTTCTACATTCATGTGTGCCTCCCTTTGCATCGGATTAGGCTCTTGCCTTCAGAAGCCTGCTGCTATTGTAGCCCGACTACGAGCGAGGGTCAAGTACAGACATTGATGCGGACGTGCTTGGAGGATGACGTTTGTGGCGGCACAGACCGTAGCTCCTGTTGTCAGGACGTCGTCGACGATGACGACCGTCCTGTCATGCAGCTCGCCTGGCGCGCTGGACGAGAGTTCGAAGACGCCATCAACGTTCTTCAGCCGCTGAGTATCCGGCAACTGTGTCTGGAGAGGCGTGCGACGCGTCTTGAGCAGAAGACCGATGCCGGAGTCGCCGTCGCAGCGCGTGGAAAGCTTTCTGCATGCCACTTGGGGAAAGTGACGAGGATCTCCCTGCTGCCGCACACCAAACCGTGGAACGGGGACAAAGATCGGCCGGTCTCCCAGCGGAAGACTTCTTGCCAGATTGCACAGCATGTCGGCAAGTTGTCCGGCCAACTGGTACTCGCCTTGTACCTTCATCTGCAAGATCGCCTGTCGCATTGCTCCTTCATACCAGTATGCAGAGAAACCCGACGCCGGACCGGCGGCGAGACGGCTATCGCTCCATCCCGGGTCGCATGCCCGAAATGAAGAGGCACAGCGAGGACAGACAGGGTAGTCCGATTCCTCGCCACACAGAAAACAAGCCTTGTCGGCGAAGACCTGGTGCAGGACCGAGAGAACGCTCACTTGCTCGGACCTTCAAGAGCGGCCTTCAGCCGGGCGATGCGTTCCGTTCTGGTCTGACTGATGTCCACGATGGATTCGTCAGTCACGGGCGAAATCCTGGCGGCCAGAACGCGGCCGGCAGCCCGCTGTGGTGAGTTTCCAGGCTGGATGGCAGGAAAGCCACAGGAGTCGGCCAACTGGGATACCTTGGGGTCGTAGGCGAGTGCCACGAGGGGAGACCCCGCCGCCAATCCTGCGGCCGCCATATGGTACCGGCCGGCAACCGTCAGCGTGGCCAATCTGCAGAGGTTAAGCAGCGCCAGTGGTTGAGGAGAGACAGTGAGATTTGACGGCCTGAGCAAACGATCGCGGACGGCGTGGGTGAATGCCAGGTCTGCCGAAGGAAACAGTACAACGAGGTCCAACTGGGCAGATGAATGAGATGCCAGGCAGTCCAGAAACGAGGCCGTCGCTTCAGCAGTCCACCCGAACCGTTGATTGACGCAGGCAACGATCCGAGGTTCCCGGTGAGCAGCGACAGGTTTGAAATATTGGGCGACCATATAGGAAAGCCCGACATCCGACGACACGAAGATCTCTTGCCTTCGAAGTCCACACTCGCGAAGAAGGTCTCGTGAAGCATCGTCGCGCACATCAATGAGGACCATGCGACGGAAGACGGTCCTCACCAGCTGACGGGTCAATGTCCCTCTGATTGGGCCGACACCTTGTGCATATGATAAGATTCCTTTCTTGCGCAGTGCACCCAGCAGAGGAATGCCGAGATAGTACATGCTGCTTCGAGAGCTAGTGATGTCCTGGATGAGACCTCCCCCACCCAGCATCACATGGTCACAGGCCTCGAGAGCCGATTTCATCGCCGCAAGGTCATGCCGATCGACAAAGGTGTGTCGTGGACAGACGGGGCGGGAATACTGACCTGGTTCATTGACCGCAAAAACCGCTTCACAGTTGATATTCGTCAGTTCATCCTGGACAGCCGAGAGAATCAGCTCGTCGCCAAAATTGCCAAATCCATAGTAGCCCAGGACAAGGATTCGAGTCATCTAGGTTCTGGATGTGGTCCGACGATGTGCAAGCACGCGGAACATGAAGTAGAAGATACTCCCCACGCGCCGCACGCGGCTCGGCTGGACGACGAGTCTGTATAGCCACTCCGTGCCGGTTTTCTGTACGAATCGTGGTGCTCGGCGGACAAGTCCGCTCCAGACGTCGAATGTGCCGCCTACGCCAATGGCAATCGGGATGCCTATGTCGCGGTGACGCCAGATCCACTTCTCCTGTGCTCCTCCGCCCATGCCGACCAGCAGGATATCGATGTGCGCTTCCCGGATTTCCTGGATCATGTGCACTTCTTCTGCTGCATCGAAGTAGCCGGAATGGAAACCAACAAGATGCAGGGCTGGATAACGGGTGATCACGTTCGCTGCGGCCCGTTCGATGATTTCCGGCTTTGCACCGAGGAAGTATGCGCGGTAGCCCTTGCGTTCTGCGAGTGCCAGCAGGGAACCCGAGAACTCGATGCCAGGAATGCGGTTCTCGATACGCGGACCCAGCATGCGTGCTCCCCACACGATGCCTACACCGTCAGCAACGACCATGTCCGCCTGCTGGACAATCTCGAGAAACTCGGCGTCTCTGAATGCACGGGCAGCCATCTCACCATTGAGTGTTACAATAAGATGAGGCGTTGCGCTTTTCACGAAACCGTCGGCCATCTCGAGAAGCTCGTCGACATCCCTGTTGCTGATCGAAATGCCAAAGAAATCGATGTCGTCGACATGTTCCCTGGGAAATCGCAGCACAATGCCGACGAACCGCGGAAGGGAAAGGATCCGAGGCAGCCGCTTGGGATCAAGCACAAAACGGTACAGCCACTCAAGACCAAGTCTCTGGACGCGGGCAGGTGCACGCTTGAACTCACCCGACAGGACGTTGTAGCTTCCTCCCACACCCATGGCAAACGAAACACGCATCGCCGAAAGGTTGCCCGCCAGGAACTTCTCCTGCTTGGGACTGCCCATGCCGACGAACATGATATCTGCTCTGGAAGCGGTGATCTCTGCCACCAAGCCGGGTTCTTCCGCGGGGGTGAAGTATCCGTCGTGTGAACCGGCTATCGCGAGACCTGGGTATCTCTCCTTCACAATTGCCACCACTCTCGAGAGGACTTCCGGGCGCGATCCAAGAAGAAAGAGGCGCCATCCACGAGCATCTGCCAGCTCGAGCAGGCGCAAGAACAGGTCGACACCGGTGATCCGGGACTTGATGCGCTCGTGGTAGAACACCCTGGAAGCCCAGATGATTCCGATACCGTCGCAGAAATTCAGGTCGCCGTGGCGCAGGACCCTCTCGAGGGCTTTGTCCTGTTTGGCTCTGATAACTTTCTCAGGATTGATGGCCACACCCATGTGTGGGGTCCGGGATGTGACAAAGTCGTCGACGACAGCGAGAGCCTCGTCCATGTCCAGATTGTCGACCGGAATGCCGGCGACCTGAACTCGGTCACTCATTGTTCCGAAAGTGCGTCTGTATTCTACAGACGAACATACCAGGGTTGCTGGAGGACCTCGGCGTCATGTTCAAATACTCCTCTGAAGTCACACAGAATCAGGCGGCCGGCTGCTGCCAGAGCAACCCTTTTCAGGTGGTCATAGTCCACATTTGCCTGTCGTATGGGGAGGACGAGTGCATCCGCCCAGACCGAGCCCGCATCAATGTCATTCTCGCGTTCGAATTCCCTGGGTGCCTCGGCGATGCTGTCCAGAACACGCACTTCGGCCCCCGCTTTGGCAAGCGCCGCGGCAAGCTCGACAGCCGGACTCACGCTGACATCGTCCGAGTAGTCCTTCATGGCGATGCCAACGAACAGGACATGCTTGCCCGCGAGACCACCTATCCTCCTGGACATGCGTCCGGCAATGTAACCAGGTTGGGCGGCATTCGCCTGACGCGCAGACACGAAGGTCGGGAGCAGGTCGACGCATTCATCCTGGTTTGAGAGCGAACCAAACAGATAGGGCGAGGCATACGGGATGCAATGCCCTCCGACACCAATCCCAGGCATGAGAATCTTGACTCTCGAGTGGGTATTGCAAGCCTCAACCAATTCCCATGTGGGAATATCGAAGCGATTCGCGAAACGTGCCAGTTGGTCAGCGATCGCGATATTGACGTCCCGCTGAGCGTTCTCAAACATCTTCGCTGCTTCCACGAGTTCGATGGAAGAAGCTTTGAAGACAGGTTCACGATTGACGGCTCCGAGTACCTGGGTTGCGCGGTCGAGACTCCTGGTGTCGATGCCACCGACGACAAGGGGCATGTTACGGAACTCATCATAGGCGTGCCCCTCAGCAATCCTCTCCGACGAATACGCGAGGTCGAAATCCATTCCTGCCACGAGTCCGCTTGTGCGCTCCAATGTCGAGAGCACGAGGCCCCGAGTCGTGCCAACAGGTACGGTGGATCGACATATGACGAGATCCCCTCTCTTGAGAAGCTTTCCGAGCTCTGCACAGGCTCCCTGCAGCATGCTCATGTCCAGGGCCCATGCATTGTCGATGGGGATGCCGACCGTGATAATGAAGGTCGCTATGTCTTTCGGAAGTTCGTCGAACTTGCTGGTGACGTTCAGGCTGCCATTTCGAAGACACGTCCGCACAACGTCGTTGACCGGCACGCCGTCGAAGTCCTCCCGCATGCCAAGTGAAGATGTCTTGATCGATTCGATGCGACGAGGGTCGATATCGACGCCGGAGACT
>JAPLGH010000156.1 GCA_026390285.1 Caldisericota bacterium | reverse complement strand
GATTGTGCTCATGCCGGCGGTGCGCAGCGAATTTTCGATGGTCGGACCGGTCGCGCCCATCACGATTGCCGACACCAGGTTCCTGTCTTGAGCCAGGTGCTGTGCCATATTGTCGAAGGAGACGTCCTTTGAACTTCCACCCAGAATGACTGCATATGGCCCAGTCATGGCATCAGCAGCTGTCATGACCGCTTCTGGGGTGGTTGCCTTGGAGTCATTGACAAACGTCACATCGCCTACCGTTCCCACGTACTCGAGCCGATGGGGCAGCCCTTTGAACCGCCTCACGACCCTGCAAATAGTGCTGGGGGAGATACCGAACAAAAAGGCCGCCAGAGCCGCGCTCATTGCATTCGCAACATTGTGCCGCCCCGGGATGAGCAGATCCGTCTCCCTAAACAATTCCACCGTGCGTCTCTCATCCTTGAAAACGACAACACCATTCACAAGATGTGCACCGGAGAACACACCGTCGCCCAGTCCAAAATAGAACGTGGAAGGACGCAGCATCGGTCCAAGCGCCTTCAGTGCAGGATCATCCCAGTTAAGCACAACAGTGTCACCGGCTGTCATGTTCTTGAACAAGCGCTTCTTCGTGGCGAAGTAGTTTTCCATAGTGCGGTAGCGGTCAAGATGGTTCGGGACCAGGTTGGAGAAAATGGCCACTCTCGGATGAAACGTGTGAACTGTATCGAGCTGAAAGCAGCTGACTTCGAGGACCGCCGGTCCTGCCATCGGGTGTTCCACAAGGAGTTGTGATACCGGAGTGCCGAGGTTACCCCCCATCACTGCATTGGGATACTCCTGAGCAACGATCTCTCCGAGAAGAGCCGTAGTCGTGCTCTTGCCATTGCTGCCTGTCACTGCAAGCACTAACAGACCGGCATAGGCTGCAATCTCCGTCTCACCGACGACAAGCTTGCCTAACCGCTGAGCGGCCAGAATAATCGGAGCCTCAAGTGGGACACCAGGCGAGACGACAACGACGTCGCAGGCGGCCATGATGCTCGCAGTGTTCTGTCCAAATTCAAGGGGGACACCCGCGTCCTGAAGCATCCGTGCGGAACGCTCGAACTTCTCATTAGCGTTCCGCTGCTTGCATTCCGAAACAAAAACGTCCACGCCGTGATTATGCAGATAGAGGGCGGCATAGAGCCCGCTCGGCAATGCTCCAACGACGAATGCAGACTTGAAAGGGATCACTGGTTATCTCCAGGTCATCGTCAGTGCCCCCGCAATGACGAACAGGATACTCACGACGAAGAACCGGTCGACGACCTTCGACTCAGCCCACCCGAGCTTCTCGAAATGATGATGAATGGGAGCCATCAGGAACACCCGCTTCGTGCGCCCAGAGGCTTTGAAGACAAGTACCTGGATTATTACGCTAATCGCCTCGCCGAGAAACAGCCCTCCCAGCAGAATTGACGACACCTCGTTTCCAGAGGCAAACGCCCAGGCGACGAAGATTGAACCAAGCGCAAGCGATCCCGTATCTCCCATGAAGACAGACGCCTTCGTTCCGTTGAACCATAGGAATGAGATGGCAAAAGCAACAGCTGCCAAGGGCAGTATGCCAGCCAGTCCTGACGGATGGAAGAGCGATGCTACGCCGGCCACAGCAAATGCGGGAAGACTCGTCTTGGCGAGCAGGCCATCAAGGCCGTCCGTCAGGTTGAAGGCATTCACCATACCGACCGCATAGAGCGTTGCAATAGCATAGAAAACCCAACCAGTGAGAAGAACTCGACCACTCGCCAGACGAAGGACCGGAAGGATTGATGGGTACGCCAGGTAGAAGAAGAGCCCTGCCGACATTCCCTGAATCAGGAGTTTCTGGTATCCAAGCAGCCCGTCGTTTTTTTGCCTGAGCTCTTTGGTCCAGTCGTCCAGAAAACCTGCAAGGAGATTGAGAGTCACAAAGACAAGTGCGGCGACGTCCAGCCCTGTCAAGCCTCTTCGCCCCATCACCACGAGATATGCAGCCACAGATGCGGCAATATTGAGAACCAGGAGCAGGCCGCCCCCCGTGGGCGTACCCTCCTTGGACTTGTGAGAAGAAGGGCCTTCGTCCCGTATCAATTGGGTAAATCGTGTCCTGCGAAGCCATGCGATAAGGACTGGGAAGAGCATGAGGTCCACAAGCGCAAGGACGAGGGCCAACGACATGCCAAGCATGGCGGTCATCACTCTCCTTTCTGTGACCGCAAGTCGCCAGCAACAGTGAGGTAGCCGTGGTCGCACAACGCCAGGCGAACCTCTTCCCGGTCATCGAAGGCGACGTCCTCGTGTTCGTAGTACATGACCGTCTCATGACCGCGACCGAGGACCAGGATCATGTCACCAGGCCTGGCCGCAGCAACTGCACTTCGAATTGCCTTTCTTCTGTCCTCGATCACCGTGAAATGGTCAGTGGTGAACCCGGCCTCGATGTCGTGAACTGCAATCAATGCGTCCTCGTGACGGGGATCCTCAACGGTCACAAACGACCACCGGCAGGCTTCCTCAGCGAGGCGAGCCATGATCGGCCTTTTCTCGCGGTCATCGGCACCGACAGAGCCAAAGACGGCCAGCAGGTCTCCCGGCACTGTCGACCTCACGGCCCTGAACAGCGCAGAGAATTCCTCCGGCGTATGAGCATAGTCGACAACAACTTCGAACGGCTGTCCACAGTCGATGCGCTCATAGCGACCGGGGATGTACAGAGGGGCAGCAAGAGATTGCACCCCCTTGCCCAGGTTGCAGGTCGGTTCAATGGCAT
>JAPLGH010000071.1 GCA_026390285.1 Caldisericota bacterium | reverse complement strand
CTCATCGTCGCAAGACGAGGTAGACCCCTGGTAGACTACCAGGTTGATAGGCTGGAGGTGTAAGCGCAGCAATGCGTTGAGCTGACCAGTACTAATAGGTCGGGGACGTAATTGGCTCGTACAGTTTTGAGGGTGCAGGCAGCCTGCATGTTTATCCTGTTTTCATCTGAGACATGACTCTGGTGGTCATAGCGTCGGGGAAACACCCGTTCCCATCCCGAACACGGAAGTTAAGCCCGATACGCCGATGGTACTCATGGGGAAGCCCGTTGGAAGAGTAGGTCGCTGCCAGGGTCATGTCTTTTTCCTATTCCCTTCCCCCTTCACGGGGGTTTTTCCACATCCAGGCATCACCCCGATTCGTCCTTCCCCCCGAGCACTTTTTCTCAATGCGAGGGGTGCTCTCGGCGAAGGCGGGAATCCAGTCTTGTCCCTACTACGAGCATGTTACAGCAACTACGCCTGCCCCCTGTTACACACTTTTCTGTCCTTAAAAGTGTCACTTTCTCCACTTTTCTGTCCTTAAAAGTGTTGTATCGGCGCGTCAGTCTTCTACAATGAATTGGGAAAGTCAGATCATGAGAGGCGATAACATGGACCGACATGCAATGAAGAAGCTGCAGGCGTGGAAGGGAGAGAGACACCGCAAACCTCTGATCATACGGGGGGCTCGGCAGGTCGGCAAGACCTGGCTCATGAAGGAGTTCGGCAGAACATGTTTTCGGAACGTCGCCTACGTGAACTTTGACAACAACCCACGGATGCAGAGTGTGTTTGAAGGCGGATACGATACCGCGCGTCTCATTAGCGCCCTGCAAATCGAAACTGGCGTCAAGATCACTGCCGATGACACTCTCATCATTTTTGATGAGGTGCAGGAAGTGCCAAAAGCCCTTACCTCACTGAAATACTTCAGCGAAAACGCACCGGAGTACGCGATTGTTGCGGCAGGTTCTCTGTTGGGTGTCGCCTTGCATGAAGGAACATCCTTCCCTGTGGGGAAAGCGGAACTCTTGGATCTGTACCCCCTGAATTTCCGGGAGTTTCTCGATGCCATGGAGCATGAGCAGCTCAACGAACTGATTGGGAAGAGGGACGTCGCTCTGATCACCTCATTCCGGGGAACCTATATAGACCTGCTGAAACAGTATTACTACATCGGTGGCATGCCCGAGGCGGTGACGACCTATCTGGAGACACAGGACTTCGGGGCGGTCCGGCGAATCCAGAAGGACTTGCTGACCTTCTATGATCAGGACTTCTCCAAACATGCCCCCGTGGAGATCGTACCGCGGATGCGTATGATCTGGAACGCTGTGCCGAGGCAGCTTGCCAAGGAGAACCGGAAGTTCGTCTATGGCCAGATCCGGAAAGGCGCACGCGCAAAAGACTTCGAGCTTGCGATCCAATGGCTGGAGGATTGTGGTCTCCTCACCAAGGTCTACCGCATCACCAAACCGGACGTTCCGCTGAATGCGTACATGGATGCCCGCTCCTTCAAACTCTACGTCCTGGACGTCGGGTTACTGGGGGCCATGGGCGATCTCGACGCAAGGACATTGATCGAAGGCAGTAGCATCTTCGAAGAGTTCAAGGGTTCGCTGACAGAACAGTACGTGCTGCAGCAACTGATCTCCGATCTTGGGTTGCGTGCCTTTTACCATACGACGGAGAATTCAACGGGAGAGGTCGATTTCCTGGTCCAGAGAGGACCAAACGTGATCCCTGTCGAGGTCAAGGCGGCCGAAAACCTGAAATCCAGGAGCCTGCGGGCGTATTGTGACAGGTACGCTCCGAAGTATGCAGTACGGGCCTCCCTGTCGAACTTCCGAAAGGAATCATGGCTGGTAAATATGCCGCTGTATGCGATCTCGTTGTTGGATTCCATCGAAGAGTTGCAGATGGAAGCGCGCGGCAACAACAGTACCACGGAGAAATGATATGCGCGGTTGCTCTCGTACCATGGATGGCCGCCGTGTGCGACGTGGGAGCGAGACGATGGACGGCACCAACAGAAACTGAACCGTCCTGCGCATGGGGGAGTCCAGCCTTGCCCCTGCTACGAGCATGTTACAACAACTACGTCTGTCCCCTGTTACAACTACGTCTGTCCCCTGTTACAACAACTACGTCTGTCCCCTGTTACAGGCCAGGTCTTGCATTTTGTCTCTCGTTGTCCAAACTATGTACAGTTAGCGGCCGTGTGTGCTATACTGACCGACAACGAATAGGAAGGCATGGGCAGGGTTCTGAGTTGTGATGCGCTGTAGTGATGGCACAAAGAGGGGTGTCGACAGGATGGATTGCTGGTGACAAGCTTGCTGAGCGCGGTTCCCGAGGCGGTGTATCTTGCCGTCTGCTTCATGGCCGGTACCTTCATGGGGAGTTTCGTTGGAGTCCTCACCTATCGCATTCCACGTGATGAACAGTGGGTCAAGGGGCATTCAGTCTGCCCGGCGTGTGGTCATCGGCTGGGCGTTCTCGATCTTGTACCTGTCTGGAGCTATCTGTTTCTGCGCGGGCGTTGCCGATACTGTCACGCGGCGATTGGTGCCCGGTACCTCTGGACCGAGGTGTGCAGCGGTCTGTTGTTTGTCGGCCTGGGCTGGGGTCTGGGGTTGAGTGTCGATGCTCTGAAGTTTGCCATCATGACGGTCCTTGCATTGGCGGTCGGCATCATCGATTTTGAGACAGGCCTGGTACCCGACGCGGTTGTCTTGCCCGGGAGTGCCATTGGCCTGTTCTTTGGCGCGCTTGCTGGATGGCATGGGTTGCTCGGAGCCGCAGGGGGAGCGGCAATCGGTGCAGGCCTGTTCGCCGTGATTATCTTGTTCTCGAGAGGTGGCATGGGCTGGGGTGATGCAACTCTGGGTCTCATGCTTGGTGCGTTTCTGGGGTGGCGGCTAGCTGTTGTTTTTTTGTTGCTGGCCTTTATTATTGGAGCAACGGCTGGTATTGTTCTCATGGTGTTCTTCAAGAAGAAAGGAAAGGACTCAATGCCCTTCGGACCCGCCATGGCCGTGGGGGCGTATGTCGCAGCTGTTGCAGGAAATGATCTGATCAACTGGTACGTGACAACCCTGTTTCACAGGTAGAAGTTCGACGGTCGAGCGCATAAGGAGGCACCCTGTGTTTGGGCTAGCAAACAAGGCAACACCGATCATTGGAGTAGATATTGGGTCGAGTACAATCAAGGTGGCTCAGTTCAAGCGGGACAAAAACGCGTTGAGCCTTGTCAACTTCGGGGTTGTTCCAACCCCCGAGGGGTCTATCGAAGAGGGAAAGATAGCCAAGGGGGATATCATCAGCGAAGCGCTCGGCTCCCTGCTCTCGCTGCATTCCTTTGTGGGCAAGCGCGTGTCTGCGTCCGTCTCGGGCCAGCTCGTGACGGTCAAGCAGGTCACGGTGGATGAGATTCCTCGGCAACCGCTGGGCGATATCGTCAAGTGGGAGATGGAGAAGCATATCTCCTATCCCATCGAGGACGCGGTATTTGACTATCAAGTGCTGTCCCGGGCACAGACGGACGACGGGGGTATCAAGGCGAACTGCCTGGTCGCCGCCGCTCCCCTGGACATCGTCGACGCCCTTGTGGGCGTCATCCGCAAGACGCAGCTGGAACCAGTCTTTGTCGAGGTGGAACCTTTCGCTGAGTTACGCCTGGTGGATTACGTTTCCTACAAGCGGCCCGATTTGGACGCAAAGACAATCGTCATGGTCAATATCGGGTCGACCCTGACGTCCATCAATGTTGCGGATCAGTCCATGATCCGGCTCACGCGTATGATCCCGTTCGGAGGGGGGAGGGTTTCACAGGCGATTGCTTCGGCTCTGGGCATCAACACAGAACGTGCGGAGGAGTTGAAGCAGGAGTCCGTCAACGTGGACCCGGATGCCAATCTCGAGGCGGGCACCGAGGCAGAACGCGCTACGTCCGCAGCCCTGCCCATCATCGACGAACTGGTGCTTGAGATCCGTCGTTCCCTCAACTACTACACGACCCGGTTTGAGAGCGACCGCCCGCTGCACCTGATCCTGTCGGGCGGAACGGCCAATCTGAAGGGCATCGCCGACTACATTGAACTGTCGACGGGTTTCACAGTTGAGCTGAACCGCCTGCTGCTTGATGTTGCCAAGTATGACCCGAGCATGTTTGCCGAATCCTATCTCAACGAGATGGCTCCCATGTTCAGCGTGGCTACCGGGCTCTCGCTCCGCGAATTCGAGGCGACGGCTGTCAGGAAGCGGTCTGGCCGGAAGTTGTCCATGCCTGTTGAACCCGGTGAAAACCTGCTGACCTATCGCCCTGGTTCGGAGGGACTCTGATGATTACTATTAATCTTGTTCCACACGCACGGAAACGGAGGCAGACACAACTCGGCCGCGAGGACAAGACACTGATCTTCGTGGTTGTCGCTGTTCTGGTGGTTCTTGCGGCATCCTATGGCTATGCCAGGTGGATGGTCGGGCAGACGACAACCGATCTCGCTGATCTCAACAGCAAGATTGCCGCGCTCGACAGCGAGCAGAAACTGCTCGATCTCAACCGGTCGCTCGCCCAGCGTTCGCTGGCGATGGAGACTAATCTCGCCACGGCTGCGCAGTTGCAGAGCAACACGAACCAGGCGCTGGATGACTTGG
>JAPLGH010000160.1 GCA_026390285.1 Caldisericota bacterium | reverse complement strand
CTCGGCTCCATTCAGGTTCTCCAGCAAGGGGTCGGATGGGCGCAGGCTGGTGCGCATGAGGGCGATGTTGCCCAGGATGCCGGTCAGCAGGTTGTTGAAGTCGTGCGCCACTCCTCCTGCCAGTGTACCGATGGCTTCCATCTTCTGGGACTGGCGCAGTTGAGCTTCTGCCTGCTTGCTCTCAGTGATGTCGCGGTAGATGGCGTACACCGCCTCCTGCTTCCCTGCGATCAGAATAGGTGCGCTGATGAGGGACACATCAATGAGGGTACCGTCTTTCCTGCGCCGCACCGTTTCCAGAAGGGATTCCTCCCCTTGGCCGGCAGACCTTGTTATCGCCCTAGCTTCTTCCTGGCGCGCGGGAGGTACCACCAGGTCGTCGATACATTGCCCGACAGCCTCATTGGCCCCATAGCCAAACATGCGCACGAACTCGGCGTTCACCCGCATGACCTTTCCTTGGAGATCGTTGATCGCAATACCTTCCCGGGCTGTCTCCACCAGTTCGTCGAAAAACGCTCGTTCCCGCTGAGTCAGTTCTTCAGCCTGCTTGCGGTCGGTGATGTCCTGGAAGGTTCCTGCTACGCGCTTGGTTTTGCCCTGTTCCTGACAAGTTTCTCCGACCGCATGCACCCATCTTCTATTCCCTTTCGCCGTGATGGCTTCCCATTCCTGATCATACGGTTCGCCGACTTCAATGGCTCTCCGTATGGCTTCGTCGGCCATTGGCCGGAAGGCGGGAGCAATGAAGTCTAGACCCTCGGGCACCTTCGGCTCGCCCTCGGTCACATCTATTTCGAGGATGCGGAAGGTTTCCTCTGTCCATTTTTGAGTCAATTTTTCTGCATCAAGCACCCAACCGCCAATGTGGGCCGTCTTCTCGGTTTGGCTAAGCAACTTCTTGCTCTCCCGAAGTTCCTCTTCCGCCTGCTTGCGCTCAGTGATGTCAGTGAGGAGATTCAACGTGGCTGGTTTCCCGTCCCATTCAATCAAGGCCGCATTGATTTCCACCCACCTGACAATGCCATCACGGGTAACCACTCTGAACGTATAGCGGGGAAGCTGTTCTGCCTCGTCTGCAATCCGTCGCCGGTAGTTTTCAACCACCATGCTCCGATCATCCGGGTGGATGAACTCGGGAAATGGTCTATTAATGACTTCCTGCTCCGAATAGCCCCCCAACAGGTCAAGTGCCGCGGGATTGACAAACTTGAGCAGGCCGTCTTGCGCGACCACGATTGATTCGCTAGCGGTGTCTATCAGCAGGCGGTACTTGACTTCGCTCTGCCGCAACGCCTCCTCCGCCCGCTTGCGCTCGGTGATGTCGATGGCATAGACGTGCAGGGAGTCACTGCCGGGGGGTGCGGTCACCACTTTGAGAAAGGTCCCCCCGCCAAGGTCCAGTTCCTGGGTCTGAGGGTTCCGCTCGCAGTGCGACCGCAGAAGGGCGAGGTCCTCTGGTGTCCCTGGCAGAAACTGACGGGCATCGGGGTTCAGACCGAGTCGTGCAAGCGTGGCCATGGCAGCCGGGTTGGCGTAGCGCACCGCCCCGTCGGTCCCCACCTCAACAACGGGGTACGGGTTCTGCGCAGGGAACGACGCCAGATGTGCGCGACGGATACTGCATTGAATCACCTTGCCCTGGCCCACCGGATAGAGGTTGCTGACGAACTCCACGTTGATACGCCGCCCGTCAGCGGTCTCCAGTGACACGTCTTCATAGCGGATGTACTCCTTCTGCTGCAATTTCAGGAAGTCGGCCTCGTCTGCCACGAGGCCCTTGAAGAACCCAAGGTCCCAGATGTGCTTCCCCAGGAACTCCTCGCAGGAGAACCCCAGCATCTCGGTCAGGAACGCATTCACATCCATGATCATGCCGGTGTCTGCATCCAGGATCAAAACGCCGTCCTTGGCAGCCTCGAACAGACGGCGATAGCGGTTCTCTGAAGCAGACAGCTTCTCCTCTGCGTGCTTGCGCGCGGTGATCTCGGTCAAACCGCCATAGAGGAGGAGCCCTGGAATCTTTGCTTCAGCAACACACTCAGCGAGGGAGGAGATCCAAACGATGCTGCCGTTCTTGTGCCGGATACGAAGTTCGCACGAACCGCGTGAGCCCGGGGCCAGGCCGATGACATTCTTCTCAAAGAGAGGAATATCCTCCTCGACGACCAGGAAACGCCAACAGCCGTGCACCTTGATCTCCTCGACGGAGTAACCGGTGACGCTGTCTGCCGCGCCCGTCATCCAGTCAATTGAAAAGCGACCATCCTTCTTGGTGTGACAGGAATAGGCAATATCCGAAGTAATCGCTGAGATGCGTCGGAAACGCGTTTGCCTCTCCTGCACGATCTTCCCCGCTTGCCTCTGTACCAGGGAATTCTCACCTGAAGGGATCTCCGTGTCAGTCATGATTTCCCCTTCTGCTTATTCCCGTGCCACGTTTGGCCATACCAGCGACACCCCGCTCTGCCGACGACTATCCTGTGCCTGTTCTCTGCATTCGCAGCTCCTGAACTCTCCTTGACTTCGCCGAATGGCACTTGTCCTGCCACACGCGCGAAGAAGGGGGAACGCGCACGATCCTGCTCTCAGGATACTCGTAGCACAGATTGCGTCAAGTGCCCCGCCGGGGATTATGCATCTCCGGACTGGAACGTGGCACTGGACGTCCGTCTGCTCTGGTGTTACGATAACCAGGTTCAGCGACATCTGGAGCACGGTCAACTGCCCATGTCCATTCATCAGCACGTTCCTGTTGACAGGAAGACAGTCAGGAAGTAACCTATAAAGGTTGTCGAGGGCCGGTCCCGGGCGGTTGTCCTGAGAGCGGCCATTGTCATATGTGGAGGTTGATATGGAACGTGTGCTAAGTAGCGAACTATCCTCTCACACAGGTGAACGCATCATGATGTCAGGGTGGATGCACCGCATCCGCAAGCTGGGAAGCGGGATGGTCTTCGTCCACCTGCGCGATCGCTCTGGCATCTGTCAGATTGTCGTGGAAGCTCCCGAGGCGGTGGCCTCCATCGACGGACTGCTAGTCGAGAGTGTCATCCAGGTCGAGGGCACGGTAGTCGCAGAGCCACAGGCTGCCGGTGGATACGAAGTGCACGACCCTTCCTTCACTGTGTTGTCTCCTGTCACCGAAGCGTTGCCGTTTCCGATCAACAAACCTGTCATCAATGCGCATCTGGATACGTTTCTCGACCATGCCATGGTCGGTCTCAGAGCGCCATCCAAGCAAGCCATCTTCAAACTGAGCGCTGCCGCCGCCCACGGATTCCGGGAGGTCCTTGACAGCAAGGGCTTCACCGAAGTGGCGACGCCCAAGATCATCGGCTCGGCTTCCGAGTCAGGCGCCAACGTTTTCGCGATCGAGTACTTCGGGAAGCAGGCATACCTGGCACAGAGCCCTCAGTTTTACAAGCAGATGATGGTCGGCATCTTCGAACGCGTGTATGAAGTGGCCCCTGTCTTCAGAGCCGAACCTCACCAGACCATCCGTCACCTGAACGAGTATGTCAGCATGGACGCCGAGATGGGGTTCATCAAGGACCAGACGACGGTCATGGCTCTTCTGACCGACGTCATCAGAGGGATCCTCTCCTATCTCACGGCGCACTGCGCCAAAGAACTGGAGCTTCTCAAGGTCGCAATGCCGCTGACGCCCGAGACCTTTCCGCGCGTCTACTTCCCGGATGCTCAGCAGTGGATCTTTGAACATCATGGCGAGGATTGCCGGGCAGAGCCGGACCTTGCCCCTCAACACGAGAAGTGGCTGGGCGAGTGGGCAAACGAGACCTTCCAGTCCGATTTCCTGTTCGTTACCGGATACCCGATGGTAAAGCGCCCCTTCTACACGGCGCCCAACCCGGACGACCCCAAGTACTCCAACTCATTCGACCTGTTGTTCCGAGGGACCGAGCTGGTCACTGGTGGGCAGCGTCTCAACAAGTTCGAGGACTACGCCAGGGCTCTCGAATCTCGTGGAATGACGCAGGAAGCCGTGGCAGCATACCTGGAGACGTTCCGCTTTGGCATGCCCCCGCATGGCGGGTTTGCCATCGGACTGGAGCGGTTCATCATGCAGTTGACAGGACTTACAAATCTCCGCGAAGCCGCTCTTTTCCCGCGCGACATGGAGAGGCTGCAGCCCTGACCCTTGAAATGTGAACATCGTTGTACCAGGTACATGAGGCATTCACAATTGGAGTGACCAATGAAAGAATACGACTTTCATAGCATTGAACCGAAGTGGCAAGACCTCTGGGAGGCCGAGAAGGCCTATCGGACGGAAGAGGACTCCGTCAAACCGAAGCTCTTCTGTCTGGACTACTTCCCCTATCCATCAGGAGACGGCCTGCACGTCGGCCATTGCCGCAACTATATCCCCACGGACGTCATCAGTCGCTTCTACCGCATGAAGGGCTTCAATGTCCTCCACCCCATGGGCTGGGACGCATTCGGGCTCCCCGCCGAGAATGAGGCTATCCGGCTGAAGAAGAATCCGCGCGAGATCACCATCAAGAACACGACCAACTTCAAGCGGCAGCTGAAACTCATCGGGACTTCCTACGACTGGGAACGAGAGATCAATTCGTCCGATCCCGAATACTACCGATGGACCCAGTGGTTCTTTCTTCTCCTGTACAAACGGGGCCTTGCCTACGAGAAGGAGTCGGAGCAGTGGTGGTGCCCCAGCTGCAAGACAGTCCTCGCCAACGAACAGGTAAAGGATGGCAAGTGCTGGCGCTGCGGGACCCCTGTGGAGAAGAAGAAGCTGAAACAGTGGTTCTTCAAGATCACCGACTACGCTGACCGTCTGGCCGACGACCTTGATACCGTGGACTGGCCCGAGCGCATCAAGATCATGCAGCGCAACTGGATTGGCAAGTCGGTTGGTGCCGAGGTCGTCTTTGACATCGTGTCGGCCGGCGACGGTTCGAAGCATCCGGCACCCGTCTTCACGACCCGTCTGGACACGCTCATGGGGGCCACGTTCCTCGTGCTGGCACCTGAACATCCTCTGGTCCATGAGATCGTGGCGAGCGAACAGCATGTCGAAGTCGATGCATACGTCGCGGCCAGCAAGACCAAGACGGAGATCGACCGCATGTCGACCGACAGGGAGAAGACGGGTGTCTTCACGGGGGCCTACGCGGTCAACCCGTTCTCCGGCGAGAAGGTCCCG
>JAPLGH010000046.1 GCA_026390285.1 Caldisericota bacterium | reverse complement strand
ATGCCGCAGAGCCGCCAAGTCCGACCGCTCCCGCAACCAGCATGATAACTATCCATGTGCGCATAGAACATTACCTCCCCTCTGTCTCAACACTGTAGACTCGACAGCCATGCTCATGGGCTGCACCCCGGACGCATTCCAGCACATCATTCGCTGCTCCTGTCGGCGTCCCTTCACCCATATAACGCAGATCATCTGAAATGTCGGAAACCCTGCGGGACGCGAGCGTGGTCATCGGGGGGTTTGCCGCGGGCGGCATTCCAAGCTAGACTACCAGTGGAGGCGGGAATGGAAACGGGCCTGGAGGAGAGAAGCGATCAGGAACTACTAGAGCTTGCGAGGACAGACGCGCAGGCATTCGCTGTGCTGTACTTCCGGTACTACCGACACCTTCGTGCCTACGCCACAGCTCTCCTGAAGGATGCCGATCTCGCGAACGATATCGCAGAGGAGACGTTTGTCCGACTCACAAACCGCCTCGGATGGTTGGCTGTTGCTCGCAGGCCTCTTGCACCCTGGCTGTTCCGCGTGGCGCACAACCTCGCTGTGGACGAGCTTCGGCGGCGCTCGCACTCACAGACGCTGGTCGAGGAGACGACTGCAGCCAGCACTGATCCCGACGAGACGACAGAGGACATCCAGTCCCATGTCCAGGAGATCCGGAATGCCATGAGCGCATTACCTCCATTTGAATACACTTGTGTGACGCTGCGCTTCATGGAACACAGGACCACGGCGGAAATGGCATGCCAACTCGGTTGTACCCCCAGGCTTCCCCAGATTCCCGTTCTATGAGTGAGAGGTGATCCTGTGGAACGCGATGATCGAGACATAGAGAGACTGCTGGAGACAACCGACTGGGAGCCGGAACCAGACCCCGTCCGGGAACAAGCATCGCTTGTTCGTGTCGTTAGCCGCCTGGATCGGCGCCGTCACACGATGCGCGTCGTTGCCAGGACGAGCATAGCCGTCTGCATCGCCGCGATCGTGTTTACCACCGGGATGACATGGTATCGATGGACACAACCAATGGTTGTGGCGGTTCAGGAGACACAATCGTTGCCTCTCAGTGCTGCTCGTCTGGTGCAGTCAGCCTCCACTGAGTTTCCTGAAGCGTGGCATGCTCTGCTTGCCAGGGTGACGGCGCGGGACCCGCGAGGTCTGCTGACCAGTGTCCGTTCCGTTCCTGGGACCGATCTACTGCGTGCCGGATTATCTGATGGTACAGGCTACATCCTGATCCTGCCGGGATTGGGGGTGGTCGGTATTGTAGCTCCGTCATCCAAGTCTGCACAACTCGCTCAGGGGTTTACTGCTATCACCCCCGATGACGCTCCTGACGTCACAACACATGATATTGCGGCGGCCAGGTCGATCGCTTCGTACGATGCTGTTATCGCCCACCTTGGATCGCCAGCCGATGGCGCACTGCAAGTTGCGAACGTGTATCAGCTGGCGACACCATACAAGGAAGACTATCACGCGACACCCTATAATCCATTCGACCTCTATGTCGACAGCACTTACGTGAGGATGCGACGGATCGTTGCTGTGCCGCTGAAGCCGCAGCAGGAGAACCAGACGCTACTCACTGCGCTGGTCGATATCGATGCACACCGTGTTGTCGGGATTGTGGACACAACGCGCATCGCCGGAATTCTGCTCACAGACGCCGCCGGACCTCAGGTGGTGCTCTCAGAACCATAGAGGCACGACTCCAGTTACCAGCCCGGAACGGTCTGCCGCCAGACGCTGTCAGGTTCTTGTCTCATGCCGTTGACAATGTCTATGACCGCGAGTGCGGTCATCGCCTCAAACGCTCAGGCAGTAGACTTCAGGGCACAATGGCCGTGCTTTGATGTCTCAGCCTGTCTGCGCCGCCATCATCAATTACACGACTCTATTTACCGATTACACGACCTAATTGCAAACTACACGACGTATTGTCAAATTACACGACTCTATTTGTTGGACTGATTGGTGGTTTCTGCAATTGGAGTCGTGCAATTCCGTGTCCGCAAACCCGCATGGTTGCGTAGGGCTTCCAGGATTACACGACATTCATCCCGCTGACGATTCAGCTGAGTTGATGACGGGCGGAGAGCCAGTTTCGGCCAGAAACGCCGGAAAGGTCAATTAGAAAGCGGTGTCATCACGAATCCAGGGAGTCGGCGAAGAATCCGGGAATTTGGAAATGAACACGGTCTTTTAGAAAAGAACTGGGGTTTTGGGAAACTAACCGGGGAATCTCGGAGAGAAAGGCAGAACGTCAGTAAAGTTAGTTGTGGACTGGCATGGTCGCTAGTATCGCCCAATTCTCCAAACGAGGGGTTCAATTTCCGGATACCCTGTTGGGATTGTCGCAACACCGCCTGTACATGTTCTCGTGGAATTGTCCGGCAATGAAAAAGCCCCTGCGGGAGACCGCAGGGGATGGTTGCCAACAAACTTTCGTTGCCCTTAGTGCCTATGACACGGGGGACTCGAAAAGGTCAATTGAAGGGAACGAGACGTATCCCGGAGATCCAGCCGTCTTGAGCGTGAAGCCCTGTTGCCCCTTGGCGTCGAAGCTCACAATCGAAGTCTTGTCAGCGCGAAGTCTTCCAAGGACTGCACCGGATGTGTCCACGGCATAGTAGACGGAATTCCAGTACATATCGGGATACTTGACAATCAGTATATCGCTGTCGCTTGCCAGGTGAGCCATGAGCGGCGACTCAGCATCAGTCGGCCCTTCGCTGTAGAGCTTGGCGAGAAGCGTATTGAGTGTCTCCGGCACCGTCAGCGATGGGGACGCAGCTGCTGTGTCAATGTAGCCGATCTTCGTATGACTTCGAGTGATGTAGAGGAGCGACCCGACCCGCGCAAAGCTCGGACCCTCACCGGAGTAGAAACCTCCACCAAACACAGAGGCGTCGCCGCACCGCACCCAGGTTGTTGTCCCATTGCTTATGCGAAGAAGCCAAAGCGAGAATGGTTTGACGAACGGCGCCTTGTCCTGCGGGGCTTCAAAGAGAACAAACCCGTTGGCAATGCTGCCACTGCCGTACAAGACGTCTGGCTGCAGGCCGGAGGGGACGGGAACAGCCAGCGTCTGCGCCTTGGAACCGGTTGCAAGCCCCTGCTGCGTGATCGTTATCTCTGTGCCGTTCTGGGCCACGATGGCGACAAACGCATTCTCTTTCTGCACGTACCATCGTGCACGCACACGACTGGCCGACTCCATGCCAACAGGAGGGACGAGAAGGCTGAGGTCCTTCGACGTTGCCGTCATGAGCTCCCATCGCTGAACAGCAAGCAGAGGCGAACCGGAGCGCCAGAGCAGCAAGGCTTCACCGTTTGTATTGTTTGCATGCAAGACTGAAGTCCCGGCACTCTGCAGTGTGTTCTGCCGGACACTCCACATGAATGGGACCGTATCGTATGCGGACGCAGTGACGTTGGTCAGCATCAATGCGCTGATCTGCGGTCCATCCACTGGAACAACTTTCGGTGCACAACCTGTTGCTGCAAGAACTACTGAAAGCAGGATGCTCATAAATGTTGCTGTTATTGAACGGGATCGCGATTTCGTTGTTCTCATAGTATGCGCCTCCAACAGCACGCTCGTCATGCTTTCGGCCCCCCTATCACATCGTCAATAAACCATATGCCGTTGACCTTCTTGAGTGTGAGGGTAATGGGTTCTTCTCCAGCATTGCCGCCGTGAGCGACGGTATCGTCCGTCATCATGACCTGGCTTCCATGAACCGCATAGGACCCGCTATCCAGCATCTGTACGGAGTTGATCTCAATACGTTCCGGCCATGGGCTCGACACGTATCTTCCTGGAATCCTGATCTTGTCCTGCACGAACACCTGATACAGTCGGTCAGTGATGAACTGCTTCAAGTCGAAGTCCACCGCAGTCATGATGTCCTGGTCGGACGCATTGATGTCTACATCTTTGAGTCGTGCGCCGAATTCTCCCACAACCTGATAGATTGCGTTGATGTCTGCTGCACTCGGGGGAGTCATCGTGGATGGTCGAAACAACAGGTATGCGCCAACGGAGATGGCGAGAAGCAGCACTATGACTACTACAATGAACTTGACTAGTCCGTTAGTATTCATTCATGCCCCTCCAACATGTGCCTTCAACAAGATTGGTGGATCGAAACCCGGCCACCAAGACCGTCTTTTGTTGCGCGCCATGTCTATGTACCATTCTATTGAAAGAGGTCGGGGGAAGGGAACGAGATACTCCCTGGTGTGGGAATTGAGGAGCCCTGCTTGCCCTTCGCGTCAAAACTTGTTGTCGAAGTCTTCTCTACATGCAAGTTTCCAAGGACAGTTCCAGACGCATCCACGGCATAGTACAGACCGTTCCAGTTGGCATCGGGATACTCAATGATCAACGTACCGTTGTCGTTTGCCAACTGCGCCTGGATTGGTCCTTCGGCATTCTTCGGCCCACTTTCCCGCAGCTTTGCAAGGAGCGTATTGATGTTCTCTGGCACGGTTATTGAAGGTGAAGCGGCTGCTGTGTCGATGCAACCAATCTTCCCAAAACTGTGGGTGAAGTAGAGAAGAGGCCCGACTCTGGCAAAGCTCGGCATTTGATCCGAGAAGATATTGCCCCCAAACAACACCGACAGCTTCCCACAATCTACCCAGGATCCGACCCCACTATTTATGCGGAGAAGCCAGATGGAGTCCGGCGTATTGTTCGGCACATTGGCCGGAGATGCTTCCACCACAACAAACCCACTTTCCGTGCTCCCACTTCCATACACCACGACTATCTGCGTCAGGCTGGAGGGGACAGGGGCAGTCAGTGTTTTCGCCTTGGAACCAGAAGAAATGCTTTGCTCCGTTATGGTAAGAGTTTTGCCATCCAGCGTTTCACTTGGCAGAGCGTCTAGTTCCAGGGGAACGCTTACAAAAGCATCTCCTTCTGACGTATACCATCGCCTGATAGAACCGTCTTTGGTTGATAAATACTGCATTCCCTCAGCAGGAGTCAGGAGATTTACCTCCTTAGATGTCGTTGCTATGAGGGCTTTCTTGCTCGGGATGCCCCACTGTTGAACGACTCGAACCGGTGAACCAGGTTGCCAGAATAGCGGAAGACCCCCGTAATCGATCTCGCTCACGTGGACAACGGATGTGCCAGAGATATGCAGCGTGTTTTGTCCGATGTTCCAGAGAAGAAGTGAACCTGCATCGTATTCCGACGACGTGAAATTGGTTTCTACCATCATGCTGATCTGCGGGCCTTCTGCGGGAACCACTTTCGGCGTACAGCCTGCAAGAATACCGATTACAGCGACAAGGACAACGGCAACGATGGACACAATGGGAGTACGTTTCGTTTGCTTGTTGGAAGACATGATGATACCTAACCTTTCCTTGAGGTTTCGCTTGCCCTCAATCATTGCCGAGAACATGGCAGGCGAGGGAGCGCCTACCGTCGATGCGACCGAAAGGAGCATGGAACCGTATCCACGGCGGTCATCCGTGGAAAACTGCCTGGTGACCGTTTCGTCACAGGAAAGTTCGCAAGAGTGGTTTAACTCGTACTGCATGACGTATGCAAGCGGATTGAACCAGTGAATGCTGACCGCAATGGCAGCGATCCATTTGAGAAATCCATCCTGTCGGCGGGTATGCGTCAGTTCATGGAGCAGCGCGTAGCGCAGGTCGTTGTCTGTCAGCTGGCGGTCGGGAAGAACAATGGCAGGGTGAAGGATGCCAAGGAGGATAGGGCTCGCGACCGATGCGCTTGTGTAGAGCCTCGGGGTCGCTCGCACATGGACTTCCTGCCGACAGTCCTCGAGAATTGCCAGGAAGTGCGCGTCGGTGACACGGACCATCGTTCTCTGTACCGTTCTCTTGAAGCGCGTGTATCCTGCAATGTTCCAGATCATGACTGCTAACGCGCCGATAGCCCATATCAGGAGAAGGAGCGTGGACGCTGGCCAGGTCGTCCTGCCGTTTGCAGTTACTGGCAGCGTCTTAGGTGATGTTTCCGTGGACGTTGCAGGTTCACCGGTCGGTAGCGACGTACCAGGTACGGTATCAACAGGAGTCGTTGTCGTCGGCACCGACGTGGCAGCAGATGGGGCACTTCTGGTAAAGATGGAAGGCAGAGTTCCGCTCGGCACAGTAACTGTCGGCGCAAGCGGCAGCAGGAGACGGAGCACGACAAGGAGCCAGACATAATACTGCCACCGTTGTGACAAGTGCTTTCTGGTCAACGGCTTCATGACAAGGAGAACGACCGTCACGATGGCACCGGACAGCGACATGGAGACCAATATTCTCATGAACTCACTCATGTTTTTCCAGCCCCCCTTCAAGGTACTGTTGTAGTTCCTCTCGTTCTTTCTGTGTCAGATTGCCGGTCGTGCAGAGGGCAACGACCAGGTTCCGGACGCTGCCGTCATATAGAGTATCAATTAGTTTCCTGGTACGGCTGTTGCGGTAGTCCTTTTCGCTGACAAGAGGAGCATAGAGCAAATGCCCTTGCTTCTGGCAGGAAACCGCTCCCTTCTTGACCAACCTGCCGATGAGCGTGAGGACCGTTGATTTGCCCCAATCTGACGTATCCCGAAGCTTGTCCCGTATTTCTGTCGAAGTCATGGCATGTCCCTCAGACCACAGGACGCGCATGATCTCCAGCTCTGCATCAGCGATCTTGATTGTTGCACCCATCATACACTCTCCTTGTACAGATACGACAACTGTAAACTCTACCAGTAGTCTACGAGTGTAGACATATTTGTCAAGGGTCTGCTTTGGGATACCAAAACCGGCAGTTCAGAAGCGCTCGTGCCATGACTTTGGTGCCCTGGGTGGTCAAGGTCACGGCGTTGCGGTCATCAGTTATACGACTCTGTTGACCGATGCCACGATGTTGTCGAGACTCGTCAGATCAGAATCCGCATGCGAGCTCCGACCAATTCTATCTCCATTGCACCGTTGATGTAACACTGTTGGTGCAATGGAGTAGAGCCGCCCCCTAGACTGACATTCGCTCCATGTCCGACTGACAACCATTATCGACATATTCTAGCCACGGAGATGTGTCAAATAAGGGGAAAAGGATGCCCTGAGAGATTTCGGAGCGGGACCATCAGAAACGTCCATTCGACATACCCGTGAGAGTAGCTGCTGAAGAGGGTTCTGAGTGATAGACATGTTTCTCGGTGCTTGGAAGGAAGTCGCCGTGCTGCCATCATTAATTCCACGACTCTAATTGCCGCGCCCAAAGGGAGCGGCACTCTGGACACTTCGGATCGACGATGTCATCACTACCGCAGACGCTGACGCAACCAGTGTTGGGGGCGATACTGAAGCTCATTTCGTCACTGCGGACATCTTCAATTACCCGACTCTTTTGTCAAATTACCCGACTTAATGTCAAATGTCCCGACTTAATGTCAAATGTCCCGACTTAATGTCAAATGTCCCGACTTAATGTCGAATGTTCCGACTCTAATTGTCGCAACCACCATTGTCTCGTTCCACCCCCTTGATGTCTTGTAACGGTGGATATACTGTAACGATAGTTACATGTATCACAGGAGAGGTGTTGTGTGGAAAACGCAGGTGAAGTGAACACGTCGGTGGAAATGGGGCAGGAGAGACCGCAGCGCAAGTTCTTCGGGCTGAGCCAGAACGTCTTCGTCTTTGGCTTCGTCTCGATGCTGACGGATTTCAGCAGCGAGGTGACAGTCAAGATCCTGCCACTGTTCCTGGCTAATGCGCTGGGCGTCAAGCCGGCGATCATCGGGTTCATCGAGGGACTGGCGGAGTCGACGGCCACGATCCTGAAGTGGGTCTTCGGCTGGCTGTCCGACAGGATGAAGAAGCGCAAGTGGCTAGCATTCAGCGGCTACGCCATCTCCAATGTCACGAAGCCCCTGCTGTATTTCGTCAGCTCGTGGCCTTTTGCCGCATTCCTGCGCTTCGCCGACCGTACCGGCAAGGGAGTCCGTTCGTCCCCCAAGGATGCCCTGCTGGCCGACTCGTCTGAGAAGAAGAAGCTGGGCCGCTCCTTCGGGTATGGCCGCTCCATGGACACGCTTGGATCCGTCTTCGGCATGCTGGCTGCTGCCGGCATGATTGCTGCCAGCGGCTCTGCAGCGGCGATGACGCTGACACGCTCGATCTATCAGAAACTGATCATCATGGTAAGCATCCCCGCCGTTCTGGCTCTTCCCCTGATCGCCGCCTTCGTTCGTGAGAACGCGCCACGGACGGGAAACCCCAGGACGCTGAACCTCTCACTTTCTGGATTCGACTGGCGTTTCAAGACGTTCCTGATCATCATCGTCGTCTTCACGCTGGGCAACAGCAGCGACGCGTTTCTTATGCTCAAGGCGCAGAAGGCCGGTCTGGATATCGTGCAGATCTTCCTCATGCTGGCCATGTGGAAGGGCGTGACGTCGGCCTTGTCTATCCCTGCCGGCATCGTGTCGGACCGCATCGGGCGCAACCGCGTGATCCGCGCCGGCTGGCTGGTGTATGCCCTCGTGTACTTAGGCTTTGGGTTGGCCACGCAGGGATGGCAGGTATGGGCGCTGTATGCCTTGTACGGTGTCTACTACGCTATGACGGACGGTGTCGCGAGCGCACTGGTCGCCGACCTCGTCCCGCAATCCGAGAAGCGCGGCACCGCCTTCGGCCTGTACAACGCCGCCGTGGGCGTCAGTGCCTTGCCTGCCAGTGTCATTGCAGGCATCCTGTGGCAACGCATCAACCCGAGTGCCCCGTTCATCTTCGGGTCTATCCTCGCGTTTGTGGCCATGATTGCCCTCACGGTCCTGATGCGAGCTTCAGCTGGCACGAACCCGACGGCCGTGATATGAAGACCTGGCTGACTATCACGTACAAGGTCCCCACAGAGCCCTCACGCACGCGCGTGTATCTGTGGAGGAAGCTGAAGGAGCTGGGCGCGGTCTACGTCCAGCAGGGGGCCGCCGTCCTGCCGATGACGGAGGCCCTTCTCTCACAGGTACTCGCTCTCAAAGCCGAGGTGGTGTCCAGTGGGGGTGAGGTTCTCGTCGGGAGGATGGAATTCATTGATGAAGAAGACGATGCTCGTGTGATTGCTGCGTTTCAACTGCAGCGCGACGGAGATTACGATGAGATCGTGGAGCAGTGCGAACGCCTGGTGTACGAGCTGGACCGCGAGACCGAGAAGGAGAAGTTCACGTATGCCGAGATCGAGGAAAACGAGACCGAGCTGACTCGGATCCACAAGTGGATGGAGCGCATCGCTGCGCGGGACTGGTTTGCAGCTGCCGGACATGCGCGCGCGCAGCAGGCAATCGACGATGCCGAGAAACGCTCAGGCACCTACAGCGAAGAAGTCGAGCGCCGCGAGGGTCATGCCATTGACGTCAACCTGCCACGAGGGGCACACTCCTGAACGGCGGACGGCAGGAAATGCAGAAGCCCCGGCTACTTGTAGCCGGGGCTGTTGTCGTCTATGGGGATCAGGGTTGCTTTTCGGTGTAGCCGTCGTTCGCCACCCATGCGTCATACCCGCCTACCAGGCGGTTGATGACGGAGAAGGAGCTTGCCAGCATGATGTCGGCCGCCTTCTTGCTGGTTACCTCATCGTGCGAGTACACGACGTAGTGCTTGCTGGCATGGAGCGTGAAGTTGCCATTAATGATCTCTTGCAACTTGTCCAGCGGGGTGTCGAGTGCACCCACGATATGCCCCTCGGCCCACTTGCCAGATACATCGATGATGACGAGGTCACGGTCCGTCTGGATAAGCTCTTCGAGCTTTTTGGCATCGACCTCGACAATTGTTCTGTTGGTGTCTCCAGAGGTATCCAGGCCTGGGTCGGTTGTCACGGGCTGCTTGGGCGCTCCGCACCCCGCCAAGGCGACGACGATCACCAAGAGTGTCATTACAAGAAGTAGCTTCTTCATTCGCATCTCCTTCTCTCTCGAACTCGATGTATCGAGACCAGACCACTCCCCATCGGCCGAGGCTGCGGCAAGCGCTCTGCTCTCGTATATTGGTTGAAGAATAGGGTATCGTGAGATTTCTGCAAGGGCAAATGCGAACGAACGCCGAACGAGTTTGTCACGCCATGCCTTCTGGGAGAGGTCCGCGGAGAAGTCGACCCTCCATGAAGGCTACTTGCGAGAGAACCCCATGGGACCGATAAGGTCCCCCAGCTTCCAGTACTGACCGCTTACGTAGCAGACTGGATCCAGGGCGCGGCCGCCCGCCTGAACACGTCGTTCCAGGTGGACGGCGACGACCTCGCCAATGAACATGTCATGGCTGCCAAGGTGAAGGGTCTGGCGCACAACACACTCGATGTTGATGGGACACTCCGTCACCAGAGGCACGGCTGTGGCCGTTCCCTGCTCGCGGGTGAGGGCGCTCAACTCCCACTTGTCCGTGTCCCTGCCGGACACGCTGCCGCAGAGGTCGAGGGCGCGTGCATGGGCTGTGTCCACCACGTTGACGACGAAGGCGCCACCCTCGACGATGAAGTGATGCAGCCAGCGTTCGGGGCGAACACTGATGCTGATCATCGGAGGTTCCGAACAGATGGTCCCGACCCAGGCGAGGGTTGTAACGGCAGACGATTCCATCGTGCCTGCAGTCACGAGGACAGCGGGGACGGGCGTAAGTGCCGTCGATGGTGTCTTGAGAAGCTTGGCCATGTTACCTCCGGAACGGTCCGGCAGAGATGCACCGGGCTCGTGATTCCAGTATAGTGCGACTTGGTTGCGTTGTGGTGTCCACAGTGTAGAATAGGGGCAGGAACGGTGTTGTCGTGCGGCAACGCCAATGCTCCGTCAACAGGAGGTCGATGATGGCGAACACCATAGGGGCACCGGATCGGTACATCCAGGGGCCCGGGGAGATCGGCAGGCTTCGTGAATTCGGTTCACGTCTGGGCCACAAGTTCCTCGTTGTGGCCGAAGGACGGACCATGGCTGGCAGGCGAGGTCAGGTGGAGCAGGCGTCGGGCGCTGGTCACAGCGGTCACGAAGAGGAAGAGGAGTGACATGGCTCTGGACAGCATGACGATGGATGCCGGTGCCTACCTTGTCAGCGAGGAGATGGCGCAGTACTTCCTGACTGTGGATGGCCAGCCAGGGACGTATATCCTTGGGGACGCGTCCGCTTCTTCTGTGCGGGCTCCTCATGTCGACCGAAACCGTATCTTCAGGGCTCGTCTTGGTGCAGACACTGCCGATGAGGGCATCGAGCAGCTCCTCCTGCCGTTTCGCCGTGCCGCCGTGCCGGTCACCTGGTACGTCGACAGCTGTTCCAGACCCAATGACCTTGCGACGCGGCTGCTGATTCATGGACTCGAGCTGCGCTACTTCTGGACGGGTATGGTCCGTTCGATCGATGGGACGGAGAGAGTAGAGGAGGCGCCTTCGGACATGACCGTTGTCGAGGCAGTCTCTGCCAGCGAACGGGAGCAGTGGATGCATGTTGTGCTCGAGGGATTCGGCCTCACGCAGTTCCATGACCTGGAATCAGTGCTTACGGGGACCGGACTCCTTTCCGGGCGCTGGCATCGTCTGATGGCATTACAGGACGGGACCCCTGTGGGTGGGGTACTGTTATTTGCAGGTGACGGTGTCGCGGGACTGCACTGGCTTGGCGTGCCTCAGATGTTCCGGAAGCGTGGGGCAGGTATTCTGCTCAGCCGGGAGGCATTGGCTCAGGCGGCTCGCATGGGCTATTCACACCTTGCATTGCAGGCGAACCCCGAGGTGGTGTCGCTGTATGTCCGCCTTGGTTTTGACAGTGTCGGAGACATCGCCGTGTTCGACTGGCGCCCCGGGATCGGCGCACTCACAGTGGAGCCAGACTAGAAACGGCGAGTTCCATGGCGAAAAAGTCCCGGGCAGATACCGCCCATCCGGCGTGTTCTGCTGCAGACGGTAAGGAGACCGCGGTATGAAAAAGACAGGCGAACGCATTATTGGAAAAGGCAACTGGCTGGTCCTGCGGGAAGACACGTTTGTGAGCGACAGTGGCGAAGAAACGTCCTGGGAGTGTATTGCCCGCACTTCAGATACTTATGTTGTCGTGGTTGTTGCGCGCCTGATGCCCAGCGGACGGTACGTGCTCCTGCGGCAGTATCGTCAGGCAATCGAGAACACCGTCATAGGGTTCTGTGCTGGTACTGCTCCCACGGGCAGCGACCCCGAGGTCGAGGCTCTGCGCGAACTGCGCGAAGAGACAGGGTTCGTCGGCCGCATCGTCGGGTCGAGCGGTCCCTTGAAGATGAATGTCGGGATGTCCAATGATGACAGCCAATACATTTTCAGCGCCGAGATTAATGAGACCGATCCGCGGAACCAACATCCTCAACAAGACCTGGAGCCAAGCGAGGAGATCGAGGTCGTCCTGTTGAAGGAAGAGGAGCTTCCTGCGTTTCTCCGGAGCGAGCAGGCTTCGGGCCGAACCGTCGGCCCGGGCGTCTGGTACATGTTTGGAGTACTGCCTGCCCTGACGCGGCATGCTTGAACCAGTCTGTCAGAGGGGCTAGTCTGAAAGGACGCGCCGGACGGGCGCGAAAGGGGTGACGCATGCACAGTTTCGAGTTCTGCAATCCGACACGGGTGATCTTCGGTCGCGGGACCGTGCAGCAGGTGGGCCCTGCCATCGCCCGCGAAGGGGCTCACAAGGTGCTGTTGATCGCCGGCGGCGGTTCCATCCGCGAGAACGGCGTCTATCAGGCCGTCACCCAGTCCCTGAGCGTGCAGGGTATCGATGCGGTAGAGGCGTGGGGCGTACAGCCCAACCCTGAGCTGGCTCTTGCCCAGCAGCTGGTGCAGATCGCCCGCGAGCAGCAGGTGGACGGCGTGCTGGCCGTCGGCGGTGGCAGCGTCATCGACACGGCCAAGTGCGTTGCGGCGGGCGTGTATGTCGACAACCTCTGGAGCTGTTTCGAGAAACGGTGTCCGATCGACAAGGCGCTCCCGGTCTTCGTCGTCCTGACGATCTCGGCTTCCGGTAGCGAGATGGACTCGTGGGCCGTTCTGACGGAGAGCGAGCAGCACAGGAAGCGGAGTATTTCCTCTCCTGTCCTGTATCCCCGGTTTGCGATCGTGGATCCGAGCGTGCAAACCAGCCTGCCGTGGCGGCAGACTATAAACGGCGCCGTCGGCGTCCTCAGCCACATCATGGCCACCTACCTGGTGGGGTCGTTCGAGGAGACGACGCTTGCACTCGACGAGGGGCTGATGCGCACGGTTATCAAGATGGTGGACCGACTGCAGGCGGACCACGCGGACTACGGGGCGCGCGCGAACCTCGCGTGGGCTGCGACGCTGGCCATGAACGGTCTGAGCTCCGCCGGCATCGAGGACAGCGACTGGTCTGCCCGGAGCATCGAATCGGCGATGAGTGCCCTGCACCCCGAAGTAGCACATGGGGCCGGTATGGCGGTCATCCTGCCCGCGTGGATGACCTACCAGCGTGAGAACAACCCCGGCCAGTTCCGGCGGTGGGCTAGAGCCGTTTGGGGAGTGGAAACGGTCGAAGAAGGCATCACGGCGATGAAGACGGCGTTTCAGCGCTGGGGCGCTCCGTCGACGCTGGGAGACCTCGGCATTGCGGCAGGTGAGCTCCGTGACATAGCATTCAATGCGCTTTCCGAGGGTCCGCTTGGAAAACTGCGCATTCTGACGGCGCGCGATGTGGTCGAGCTGCTCAAGCCCGCCCTCTAGGTGCTGGGTAGTGGAGCGTGACGTGTCTATGAACCAGTCACTGCACACCACGTTTGTGGAACTGGTCGCGGGCGTCGTCCTGGGAGGTTGCATGCTCCTGCTGGGCAGCTGGCTTGGAGCGAAGCAATAGCTTGACCCCATGAGCGTACAGAAGCACACCTTGCATATGATTATGGCACTACTGGCGATAGCGGCGCTGCTTGCCGGTATCGTCGCTGTGTCTCGTGCTGTGCCCGCATACTCTCTCGTCACTGATGACTCCCTGGCTGGCGCTGTCGATCATCCACCCCCTGCACAGCGCGTGGTGCCCCCGATACCTCTCCAGCCCCAGCCCGACCTCGACAAGCCACTCAATATCCTGTTGCTTGGGGCCGACTCGCGCGAGCAGAGTGACCCGGGGCGCGCGGACACGATCATCCTAGTGCGCTTGGATCCGGCAACGAAGCATGTACGCCTGCTGTCCTTTCCACGTGATACGCGCGTCACGATTCCCGGCCATGGCATCAACAAGCTGAACCAGGCGTCCAGCGGATACTATCGGGGCGGCGGGACCAGCCTCTTGGTTGATACCATCGAAACGGACCTGTTGCCGGGGCTCCGCATCGACTACACGGTCAAGACTGATTTCGGAGGGTTTGCCGCCATCATCGACGCTCTGGGCGGCGTAACCATCGACGTCGAGGAGAGGATGCTTTACAAGGCGGTCGACGTGCTCATCGACCTGCAGCCTGGGGTCCAGCATCTCGATGGCGAGCAGGCGCTGGAGTATGCGCGGTTCAGGATGGATGCCATCGGGGATTTTGGCACCTGGTCTGGCGAAGATCACGGGCGGGTGGCGCGCCAGAAGAAGCTCCTGGCGGCCATCATCGATCAGACGAAAGATGTGCGGACGCTGCTGCGCCTGCCTGCCATCATCCGCGCCGTGCAGGCGGCGGTGACGACCGACATGTCGTTCAGCGTCATGGCGCGTATCGGCATGACCTACAAGGACGTAGCGTACGCAGACGTGGAATCGGTCCCCTTCCCTGGTCTGCCGCAGTACGTGGACGGCATATCGTACGTCATCCCCAAAACCGACGTGCTCCGGACGACAACGGGGCCACTGTTTGGCATCCCTGCGAACTGAACCCGATTCCGACGTCGCTCCTGGACAAGAGAGAGCCCCGCTGCGCGGGGATCCGATGACGCGTACACGGTCCTTTCGGGGCATCCTACAACCCGGCTAGCTCCTGGTCGAGCTTCTCACGCTGCCAAAGGTCGTGTTCCAGCAGGCGACCCTTCACAAGGATGCCAGGCCGGCCTCCGCGGGCCAGGTAGCCCTCAGGATCTCCTGCGGCGTCCAATTCTACGACTGGCATGCCGAGCTTCTCGGCGACATACATGCCGGTCTGGCTGAGGATACGGTACTGGAACGGACAGGACAGTGGTCCGAGCAGGACCGTGACGCGTGCCTGGTCGTCGGGCAGAGATGTCGGTGTTGTCAAAGTTCGCGGAGTTGGTGTCCACACGGTTTCCGGCAGGAAGGGCTTGAACATCAGGTCCGGATCGCCGGGGACATGCGCGAACCCGTGGTGCAGATAGAACGATTCGGCGGACTGTTGACCCTCGGCCTCGCCATGGAAGGCCATAGCAGCCATGCCGTTGGCCGGCTTGCCGTCGAACCAGCGGTGCTGGCGCTGCATGGTCGCCTCGACCTCTGCCAAAAGCTTACTGCCGATGCCGCGTCCCCACCGGGACTTCTTGGGCACCCAGATGCAGTCGATGACCGCCACGCCTACGCCGGCCGCGTCGCGGTCGGGATGACACTGGATCATGCCGATCGGGTCGGCACCGTTGTAGGCGACCCAGGCAAACGTGCCCAGCTCGACGAGACGGTCGCGGACCCACTGTCTCTTGGCCTTGGTCGCCCGTTCCCACAGTGGATCGGACTTCGCGCCTTCTCCTGCACAGATCGTGGCGAGGTCGCCTGCGTTGCGTACTGCTACCGGAAGAATCCTTGTTGCGCTCATAATGGCCTCACCATGCGTTGAGTACCCTCTCGGCAACAACCGAGGAAGTGGTCGACGTGCACCCGGGTCGCGTCGTCAAGGACGGCGTCACCGGTGAAGTGTATATCGATGCCGCTTACCACTACTGGCAGCCGGTGCGTGTCAGTCCAAATGGTTCTCTCCGTTCTATCCATTCCTTGCGTGACCAGTCTCTGGACTTCCAGGGCATATTCTGTGGCGTGACCATCGGCAGGATGTCGCGGAAGAACGCCAGACGCTCGATGCTGGTCATCGCCACGAAGTTCTCGGCGAGGTCGATGTCGCTGTCCAGCTGTTCGATCGTGGAGCAGCCGGCAATGACAGTGGTAACCGGCAGACCCATGCTGTACCGCAACGCCCGTTGCCAGTCGCCGGCCAAGGCCTTGTAGCCCAGGACCTTCATGCCGACGATGCCCATGCATTTCTGGAGCGCAAATGGCAGAAATTCCTCTGCGAAGCTGTAGATGAAGTGGTCCAGCGCTGAGACGGCGCACAGGGCAGTGTCGAAGGGGAAGCGCCGAATAGCCTCCAGCAATACCTGTGGATCCGCGTGCCCCGAAATACTGATGAACCGTACCAGACCCTCGTCCCGCGCTTCAATCAGGGCCTGAAGCGCCCCATCCTTGCCGGTCATGGCATCCAGCCGGTCAAAGCTGAAGATGTTGTGCAGACGCACTTCTTCCACGTGGTCGGTCTGCAGCCGGTCGAGGCTCGCCTCGAGCTGCCGGCGGGCACCGTCCCGCGTGACCTCATTGACCTTGGTCGCTATCCACATGTCCGCGTGGTGCCTGATTGCCACCAGCCCGACACGCCGTTCGCTTTCGCCCTCCGAATAGGTCGGCGCTGTGTCAAAGTACCATACACCGCGCTTCAGGGCCCGTTCGAGGATTGCAGCAGCCTGGTCCTGGCTGCAGCCCTCTTCGTCCACCAGCCGCTGACATCCGAGGCTCAGGATCGGGAGTTCGACACCGGTCTTGCCAAATGGTCGTTTCTCCATGAGCTTCCTCCCTTCCGCGGTGAAGCCGCGTCTACATGTAGTATAGCCTCACGACGCAGCCGTACCAGCGTCGATGTAACCCCAACTCCTTGACCCGCGTAAACAAAGTGACGACAGGACTGGCGCAGTGCGGCGGTCCCGCGAATTGGCAACAATATCAAAGGAGATGAGCAATGAGCAATCGAACGGAAGAGTTCAAGGTCAGCGGCGAGAAGCTGCTGCAGCAGGTGAGGGACCTGGTCCACCAGGGCAATGTCCGACGTATCACGATCAAAGACAAGGATGGCGTCACGCTGTTCGAGATTCCACTTACCGCAGGCGTCGTGGGTGCGGTCCTGCTTCCCGTGTGGGCGGCCATCGGGGCGGTCGCCGCCTTGGCGGCGTCCTACACCATCACGGTCGAGCTTGTCGACGTGCCGACAAAACCGACGGTCGAAGGCTCGTCTGTCGACAAGAGCGGAACACCCCCACAGTAGTCTGTTCTTGCTGATGTTTGCGGGCGGCCAGGCTTTTGCCCGGCCGCCTGGCATTTCTTGTCGGGGACTTGAAACGCGGGGCGTTTCCTCTATAGTGCCGGCATCACACCCACATTTCTTGATGGGAGGCAGTCATGGACGATGAGAGAGTACGGCTCGAGGGAATAGTCGGTGCGCTTGAACTGGAAGTCAGCGAGCTGGACGAAGACAACGTTACAGTGGAAGAGGTAGCACGCCTGCGTGCACAGCTTGATGAGGCATATGAACAGATAGATGCGTCCAGCCTGTCGGATGATGAGATTGACGATCTGATGGACCGGCTGGACGACCTTCAGGATATCCTTGACGACCTTGCCGACACGGGCACCGACTGGGACGACGAGGAAAAGGAAGAGGAAGAAGCGGACGAGGCACCGGACGACCAAGATGACTAGCTGTCCAACCCGGCGATCTGCACCTGCAATGCCCCGGAGCAATCTTGTAACAGGGGACAGCCCTAGTTGTTGTAACATAGCAGCATTGGGACAATCCCAATGTTGCAGTTATCAACGGAGGGTCAGGGTTTCGGAGCCAACAGGCGGCTGAGGAGAACGCATGCCTGGGCACGTGTGCAATTGGCCTCGGGACTCAGCTTTCCACCGGATTCGACGCCGGGATCGGGATTTCTGATGATGCCCCTCACGAAGCAGGCTTCGATGAACGCGTGAGCCCAGTAGTCGGGCTGGACGTCTGCATAGGGGAGGGTTGCCTTGTCGTTCCAACTCTGTGAACGGGCTATGATGGCAAGGGCCTGCCCCTTGCTGACGGGCTCCTCCGGTTTGAACAGCCCTCCGGGGGACCCGGTCAGCCATCCCTTGCGGACAGCCGCAGCGACATAGCCTGCTGTCCAGTAAGACGATGTGACATCCTTGAAGGGGTCGGAGGTCACGGTGTCCGGCTCGACGCCCAGGGCACTGCAGACAAGCTTGGCATACTCTGCTCGCGTCACCGCGTCGTCCGGATGGAACTTGCCGTCTTCATACCCGGTGACGAGGCCCCGGGCGCTCAGGTCGGCGACTGCGGCGAAAGCCCATGACGTTGCGGGAACGTCCTTGAAGCGGGGTCCCGCGGCAATGGCCTGGGGCACTAGCTGGCGCACGCGCATGATGTCATAGGCGGCCTTGGCCGGGTCGTACCTCATGGAGAGGACGCCTGCGAGATTCAGCCTGTAGTCGATCCATGGGGTAAACCCGTAGGTGCCTGGGCAGGAGGCGATCAGGAGGGTTCCAGTGACGGGGTCGGTCTCCTCGCGCCACATACCCAGCCCTGGACGGGCACGGCTCGTCGAGGGGAGAAGCGACGTGACTGTGGTGTATGGAGTCGAGATGATTGCAGATGCGGGAGCCTGGTCCTGCTCGATCTGGGCGACAGCCTCTGCTGAGAGAATACGCTTGCCAGACCAGACACCGTCTTGCAGGAGCATGGTCAGGAATCGGGCATAGTCTTCTGAGGTCGAACGTGCTCCGCCGGCCACATCTGGATTCCGGTTGAACCCCATGAGGTTGAACGACGTACTGGTCATGCCGAGAGGCTCGGCGATACGGACACGGAAGAACTCCTGCCACGCCATTCCGCTGACAACCTCACAGACACGGGCTCCGACTTGGATGGAAACGGACCCGTCGCTCACCGTGGTACCGGGCAGAGAGGGCATGGGTCCGGTGGCAATACGTTTGACACATTCTTCCAGCGTCAGTGTCCGGTCAGCGATGGAGGCGTCTGCTATCGGAAGTCCGGAATCATGGGACCACAATTGTCGTATAGTGATGTCTGCTTTCTCACCAGTGAATTCAGGTAGATACTTGGACACGGGGTCGTCCAGTACAAGCATGCCCTCGTCCACCAGGGTCATCATCGCTGCCGCGGCCAGCCAGCGTGAAGCGGAACCAATGTCCACGACTGTCCCGGGGCCGAATTTGTCGTAGCCCGTGCTCTCGATGACCTTCCCATCCTTCACGACGACCAGGGCCATGCCGCGTGCAGCGGGCGCAGCCGAGCTCAGCAGATGGTCGACCTCGGTCATGTCGTAGGAGCCGATGGCGACGACCTGGCGTCCCGGAGCCGCACACCCGGTTGTGCTCGTCAGTAATGCCAGAACGACTATGGCGGCTACCAGACGCAGTGCTGAGCAGCTGAAACGGTACGGAGGGGTCTGATGCGTCACAAGCGGGTCTGGCTGGCGAACCGGTGCAGGTTCGCGACACTCCCCAGGATGATGAGGCGGTCGCCGGGTTCGAGGACGTCGTCGGAGTGAAGCGTAATCAAGATCTCTCCTCCACGCCGAATACCGACCACGTTGAGCTCGAAGCGGGCGCGGTAGTCGAGGTCCCGGAGCGTCTTGCCCTCTGCGCCGTGAGAAATGGGAAACTCGAGGATGTCGTAATCGGGAGACGACTCCAGGAAATCGTAGAGGCTGGAAAGGCTGAGCCTGTTGGCGAGACGAATGGCCATATCGTGTTCAGGAAAGACGATCTGATCGGCGCCGATGCGAGAAAGCAGCCTGCCGTGCAGTTCGGACGATGCTCTTGCCACGAGGTGGCGTATGCCCATCTCCTTGAGGACCACGGCGGTAAGGACGCTGTGCTCAATTTCTGCTCCGATGGTCAGGACCACCGTGTCACAGTTGGTGATGCCTGCGGCATCGAGTTCAGCTGGGTCCGTCGTATCTGCGACGACGGCGAGGGCGACGTCATCTTTGATGCTGTCGACGTTGGCCTGCGTTTCGTCGATCGCCAGAACCTCGAATCCCAGTTCAGCCAGACGGATCGCGCATGACCTTCCAAACTTTCCAAGACCGACGACACCTATCTGTGGTTTCATGGTACCTGCCTCCTATCCTATGGCGACGTCGTCTTCAGCGAAGTGAACCCGACGTTCGAACTTGCGTACGGGAGCAAGCAGTGTCAACATGGCCCCGAGAACCCCGATACGTCCTGCCAGCATTGTCGCGATGAGCACGATCTTGGAGCCGGCCGACAGGTCAGGCGTGATCCCTGTGCTCAGGCCGACCGTGCCGAACGCCGACGTGGTCTCGAACAGGAGAGCGAGCGTGGAAAACCTGTGCCCATCCATCACGGCAAGCAGGAACGTCCCGCCAAAGACGACAACCAAGCTGAGGGCGGATACGACAACAGCTTTCTTGACGCTTTCCGCGTAGACGCCCCTGTTGCCGAGGTGTGTCTGGTCTGAGCCGATGATTGAACTCCAGACGAACGCAGCGACGACAGCAAACGTGGTCGTTTTCACGCCGCCGCCGGTACCGCCGGGAGAAGCACCAATGAACATGAGGACGATGATGAGCATCAGGGAACTGGAATGCATGTCACCAAGTCGCAGGGTGTTGAAGCCGGCCGTTCTTGCCGTCACCGACTGGAACCAGGACGTCAGGACACGTTCCTTCAGAGACAGGGATGCGAACACCCCAGGGTTTATACTTTCCAGTATGAAGATTAGGACAGCTCCACCCACGACGAGGGCTGCCGAGATGGCCAGGACCGTCCTGGCATGGGTCGAAAGTCTCTCGTGCCGTGTGCGTGAAAGGTGGTTCCTGAGCTCATCGATGACAAGAAAGCCCAGGCCGCCCAGGATGATGAGCACGGGCACGACCAGGTTGACCGTGATGTCGCCCGCATAGGTCTCGAAACTCGTCATTCCTCGGCCCAGAACGTCGAAGCCGGCATTGCAGAAAGCGCTCACGCTCGTGAAAATGCCATTCCAGACAGCCTTGCCCGCTGGCATGTCGCGGAGGAAGCGGAGGGAAAGGAGCAGGGTTCCCAGTCCTTCGCAGATGATCACCGTGGATGCGATGAGGCGGGCGAAACTGCGGGGATCGCGGTGCGATGGTGCGGCAACGCTCTCGCGAAAGTCACCGGTCTGGCGCACGCGGAGCCTCGAGTTGCGAAAGGCCGCCATGAGCGTCGTCGTCAGGACCATGTACCCGAGTCCACCAATCTGGATGAGCAGGAGGATCACCACCTGACCGGACTTCGACCAGAAGGAACCGGTATCGAAGACGACCAGACCTGTCACGCAGGTGGCACTGGTAGCTGTGAAGAGGGCCCTGAGAAAACCGGGGTGGACGCCGGTGTTCGACTGCGGCAGAAGAAGGAAGAAGGTTCCGACAAGAATGACGATCATGAAACTCAGGAGAATGCGCTGAGCAGGACTTGTGGGTACAGTCCCCGACAACAGACCAATTCGTCTCTGTTCCGGAGTGGTCGTACCCGTCATGTCAGATTTCCCGTGGCTTGTCACGAGGGAAGTATATCCTTGCAGGAATCATATGCAACGCTTTGCTGCAAGAGAGAATACCTGTATTCGACCCCAACTTGTTCGACCTGGATGGAACGCGTGTCGACACGCGCCGTGACAGTGTGGAAGCCGTCAACCATGTCCTTCAGCTGCACACTCGGCCTGTTGTCGAGCTCGCAACCGTCATCTCGTGCGTGGGAGACGGTGTCGCTGGGCGGATGGTGGACACAGACGGGTGATGCCCTGTACTTGCGAAATGGAATCATCGACCATACCGGCGGCAATGACGACGTTCAGGCGATGGCCTCCAGCAGGAACGCACAGGTCCTCGGTTTCGCCAGTACACTCGGAGGCATCAAGGCCTTCGCCGACGGTTCACTCGGTTCCCGGACCGCCTACATGGAGAAGCCATGGCCGGGAGAACCTGACAACTATGGCTACCATACCTATGAATCAGTGGACTGGCTGGCGGACCGATTTCGCAAGGCAGACGAGAACGGCTTGTGGATATGGACCCATGCCATCGGGGACAGGGCGAACAAGGAGGTTCTGGATGCGTTCGAACAAGCCGGCGTTACAGTCTCCAAGGGACATGCCCATCACCGCATAGAACACGCCCAGTTCCTGCGCCCCCAGGATGTGGAACGCTTCGCGAACCTCGGGATCACGGCATCCGTGCAGCCCTCGCACCTCGACCTCGATATCGGGAAGCTGAAGACAGTCTTCCCCACGCCGCATCCTCGTTCGTATGCCTTCAAATCATTGCTCGAGAGCGGCGCAGAGCTCAACTTTGGATCTGACGCACCCGTCGAAAACCCCGATGCACTCAAGGGCATCGCCTTCGCGGCATTCAGAACACAGATATCTCGGTCCTGTCGAGGGATTTTTTGAGCGACAGCAACCCATAGGCAGTACAGTCGACCCGGGTCCTTGCCACGATCGTGGCAGGCGACCTCGCATTCAAAGCCCGAGCAGGACCTCCTTGTTTTGCACGGACGTTGCGATTGCGATACTCAGTGCCCGGTCCCGCGACCCGGTTTGCGATAGTAGAACCACATGACCAGACCCAGTAGCCCGGCAAGAACGACAAACCACACGACCCTGTCGGGGTGAATGGGGTTTGCCTTGGCAGAACCAGGCGTCAGAACCGTCACGCTGACGGCGTGGATGTCAGTCTCACCCTCGTGCTGGACGCACACACGGTAGAAGACGCCGGTGATGAGCACCACATCTCCAACTGTGCGGTAGTCCTCCATATGCGAAATGAGGGGCATGGGTACGTCCTTTGGCACAAACACTCCCATGGCAGTGTTGTTGTCATCCGACAGGTTCATCCATGTGCCGTCCTTACGCGCCATAAGATCCTGCAGCACCTCTCCCTTGAATGATACCGTCTGGCCATCCCACTTGTAGGAGTCTTCCACGAGTTCAGTCGTCGAGAGCACGCACACACCCTCTTCATACGGCCGCCTTCCTGCGTCTCATGCTCCGGAAACTTGTGGCGATGAACCCGAACAGGGTGAAGACCGACAGGAACTCCAGGCGTCCCATCCACATTTCCAGCATGTACACGATTTTCAGCAACGTGGGCATGCCGGTCTGCGTCACTCCACACGAAAGCCCGGTGTTGCTGCCGGCTGACACGGACTCGAAGAGCGCATCTGCCATGGGATATCCATAGGCCATGCCGACGACGGCGCCGACAACATAGATGAGGACATACAGGACGACGATGACTGCCGCGCTCTTGACCACGCCATCGCTGATCACGTTGTCATGCAGGTGATGATAGTGCCCTGTAACGACAGCACGCTCAGGAGACAGGAGCTTCCTGATGTCCGTTGCCATGCCCTTGACGATAATGCCCATGCGCAACCCCTTAAACCCGCCGCCGGTCGAAGCGGCACTCGCGCCGATAGCCATGGCGATGGTCGTCGCAAGCATGCCCAGAGGACCCCATTCGCGCACAAACGTCCGCGCGTAGATGTTGGACTGGCCAGTCGTCGTATGACCCGATATGAGCTGAAAGAACCCGCGCCGGAACAATGCCACGGCATTTGGATACACGCCTCGCTGCATGAGTGCCAGACACACGAGAGAGAACGTCGTCAAGACAGTGATCGTGAACGAGACGATCTCAACGTTGCGAAGAATCTCCCTGCGGTTTCCGCTCCAGATGGCATAGTGCAGGGCGAAGTTGAATGAACCCAGGATGAAGAAAACCATACTGGCGATTTCCATCGCGCTGCTGTGATAGTACAGCATGTTCTGGCTATAGGGAGCGAAACCTCCGGTGCTCCAGGCAGACATGAAGACGTACGCGCCGTGAAAAAACGCAAGATAGGGCTTGATGCCATTGGCCATAGCAATGACTCCAAGGACAACCGTACCGATGCCCAGGTAGATGAGGGAAATGCGCCAGATGAGGACCGCGATGTGTCGGACGTTGGGCTCGAGCTTCTCTTCCTTGCCTTCGCCGACCATGATCTTGAACGCACCGCCCGTGGAACCGATCAGGAACGTGAGAGCCAGCACGACGATTCCTTGACCGCCGACGTACGTCAAGAGATGGCGCCACATGTTCAGTCCCTGCGAAATATGGTCCAGGTCCTGCAGGAGGAATATCCCCGTCGTCGTGTACCCACTCATCGTGTCGAAACATGCATCAAGGAACGACCTCGCATGCCCGCTCAGCAGGTACGGAACACCGGAGAGCATCATGGCGACCAGCCACGACCCAGCGGCGATGACCATCGCATGGGTGAGCCCCGGAGTGTTCTTCGTATGAGCGATGAGCGCCAGGACGTACCCGACGACCAGCGCGAGCGCAGCCGAAATGGCAAAATCCAAAGCGGATGCCCATTCACGAAAAACAAGACTGGTCACCATCGGAACAAGCATCAGCAGACCAACACCGATAGTAACCAGGCCGGTATAGTATCCTATGATACGAAAGTCTTCTCTCCAGACCCTGCGAATCATCGTCTAGCGCCCCAGGGAGAACAGCCAGGAGACGAGAAAACCGAGCCCAATGAGGCCACAGGCAAATGCAACCTCTGTGAGCATCCCCAAGAAGCCACGACGGGGAGAAATCGTAGCCCTCATGCGAGTCCTTTCCTTCATCTCGGTCATCCTTTCCGGAATACTCCTCTGAACTGCTCTTCCGCCTCAGGAGCCACGAGACCGACGACGATGTCGTCCGCATTCAGCACAGTGGCTCCCCGCGGGAAGATCACCTCACCCTCATGCATAATAGAAACCACGACACACCCGATGGGCCATGTCAGCTCCCTTATGGTTTTCCCTGTCACCGGAGACTCACCAGAAATCTTCAATTCGACAAGAGTTGCCTTGCCCTTGCCCAGGGACACAAGAGGAATCATGTCATTGACAATGATGCCTTCTTCGATGACTGTCGCAAGGATATTCGTCGAGTTGAGGGCGAAGTCTACGCCGAACTTGTGGAAGATGTCCTCGTTGCGGGGGTCGTTGATGCGAGCCGTCGTGTACGGGACATTGAAGCGCACTTTCGCAAGCTGACACGCCACCAGGTTGTCGGCATCGTCGCCTGTCACTGCGGCAAACCGGTCGGTCTTCTCGACGCCGGCGTCGATGAGGGCACCCAGGTCACAGCAGTCGCCGTTGATGACAAGCGCCTTTCCCCAATCCGACAATGCCTCACAAGCCCCCACATCCTGCTCGATCACAGCAACGTCATGCCCCTTGCCAACAAGCAAATGAGCGAGGTAGGACCCGACCTTTCCTCCACCTGCAATAATGATGTACATGGTTCTACCTCTCATTCAGATGGAAGATCGCGCTGATCCTTGGAAGGTCCGATATGTGCAGTGCCACCAGCAGTTGATCGCTTTCGGCGAGCACGTCGGTCCCTTTGGGAAAAGTCGTGGTTCCATCGCGCGTCAGCGAGATGACCTTGAAGTCGTCCAGAGCCTCGATCTCGGCTATCGTTGTTGCCGGGATCCTCGGATGGAAGGGGACTTCGACCAGCTCAATACCGCCGCCGGGCAGAATGAAGTGACTGTTCTCGCCGCGGATCATGAACTTGCTGTAAATGATGTTCGCAGCTGAAGTCGTTGGACAGACCGTCTCGAGGCCGAGAGCCCTGTACGTCTCCCCCTTGACAGGATCGAACACGCGAGCAATCACCATGGGAACCTTGAAAATGGTCTTGGCGACCTGCGCGGCCATGATGTTCATGTTGTCTCCGTCAGTCACTGCAGCAAAACCATCCGCATGCTCAATCCCTGCAGACTTCAGTACCTCGATGTCGAATCCAACTCCGGTAATAGTAGCTCCATTGAACTCGTCGCTGAGCCGACTGAAGTTGCCTGGATTGCGGTCTACCACGGCCACGTCGTGGCCTTCTTCCGAGAGCTTTGTGGCGAGCTGAGCGCCAAGGCGCCCACAACCAACGATGATGATATACATAACAGACATCTCCTTGCGAACCCCTAGAACGGACTCATCACAAAGTTGTTAGTATAGGCAGCCCCCGGCGGACGTCAAGTGCTCTCCTCGCTGGTGGGGTGAAACCTTCTGGTGAGAGAATTCACTCTATCCTTCCCGCGAATGGGGTGCTGCTGGGATAGGAGCTGTTGCTATACTGCTCGTGGAGGTGCCCCATGTGGAACGAGTTCAAGAAGTTCGCCCTGAAAGGAAGCATGATCGACCTGGCTATTGGTGTCATCATCGGCGGCGTGGTCGGCAAGGTCATCACGTCTCTTGTCAATGACATCCTGATGCCCCCGATTGGTTTGTTGATGGGACGTGTCAACTTCACCAGCCTCTACATCAATCTTGGTCGCACGAAGTATCCGACCTTCGACCTAGCCAGGGCAGCTGGAGCCCCGACCATCAATGTCGGACTGTTTCTCAATACGGTTGTCGACTTCCTCATCATTTCACTGGTCATTTTCTTCATGGTGAAGGCGATGAACAGGATGAGAGAGATGTCCGAGAAAAGGGTCGCGACCCCGGCCGCTACGACCAGGGTGTGCCCTTTCTGCAAGACGGAGATTCCCATTGACGCTACGCGCTGTCCATATTGCACAAGTGAGTTGACGGTAGTGGAAAAGTAAGAACTTCTTCTGAACCAGAGCGAACAATCGGGCGGACCGGAAAGGTCCGCCCGATTCCATGCTAGAACACCAGCTTGTGGTACTCGTCCTCCAGCTGTCGCAGGTGGTCCATGCGGTTGGCAAGCACAATCTGAAGCTTTGACGCTTCCTGCAGAGAGTCGCCAGAGAGAGCGGATATCAGCCGGGTGCACAGGGCGGGGCTTCCGGCAGTATCATCGGCCAGCTCATGGCGTAGAGCGTCGATGCGCTTCCACAGATCCTGAGCGCGGTCGCTTGCAAGACTCAGAGGCTGACAAGCCCGTACCGTGTCCAAGTCTTCGGGGATGATGCGGACCAGGAGTTCGTGTTTCCAGCGAGCAGTCGCCGCACTGCGGAACGCGTCGATCACGCGGGGTGTCAGCGCATTTCCTGCGGTCAGGACGCGAACGCGCTCCGGGACGGCTGCCAGGTTCTGCATGTTTTCCCAGACATTGGCTGGAGGAACGCCAAAAAGGTGGTCGCGCTCTTCCTGGGAATAGTTCTCGAAGACATTTTCCTCTGCCCGGTACGCCCGGTCTTTCTCAAGGTAGGCTGCCGGTTCGCCTGGCTTCTTGGAGATCTCGGCGAGGAGAGCTTCGGGTGGTGTGCCGGACTCAACCGCCCACTTCATGCCATCCAGCATAGCAAGCGCGGAAGCGGCCACGGCGAGATAGGTGTTGGTGTAGGGGTTGGGAGCACGCAGTTCGAAACGGGTCGCGCGCGGATTGTCGGCATCTCGGACCAGGCCTGCCAGGACTGTACGGTTACGCGATGGGACGGCGGGATCGAGTCCCAGTGCTGCGACAATGCAGACGGGTGCTTCGAAACCGGGTTTGAGCCTGTTGAAGGCATCGTTGCTCGCGGAGATGAATGGGCCGACGACTTCGTAGTTGCGGAGAAGACCCATCAGCGCTCCGTATCCGATCGCGCTCAGAAAGTCGGCACGCATGTCTGCAGGTGCGAAGAGGTTGATGCGCCTGCCACTGGGAAGGACGCCTGCGACGCCCAAGTGCGTATGTTCGCCGGAACCCGCGACACCCGGGATGGGTTTGGCCTTGAAATTGACCGTGAGGCCGTTGGCGCGGAATGTCTCCTTCACCAGGATGCGCGCAAGGAGTTCATTGTCCGCGGCCTGGAGTGCCGGGGCGTATCGCCAGTCGATCTCCATCTGCTCCATGACGTGGGTCAGTTCGCCGCCGGCCCCGATGGCTGCCTTGACGCCGCCGACTTCCTTATGGCCCATCTCGGGGTGCAGACCATACGCTTCAAGTGCCATCACAGCCTGTTCGAGAGCGGTCCGGGCGACACCTCGCGTGCGCTGCCAGTAGTTTTCCTGCAGAATCTGTGCTGCCGAGAGTTCCTCGACATTAGCCGTGTCGGTCGGCGTCTTGACCCAGAATTCGAGCTCTGTTCCGACGGTGAACTCGATGCCCGCAAGCCGTGCCGGCTCGAGGTGAGCAAGAAGCGGGGACGACGAGTGGCTGCGCAGAAGCTTCAGGAGTTCTGCCCCAGCATAGTCCAGTGTGGCTGCAAGCAGCGAGCGCGAGTCGATGCGCTCACCGCGGTGTACCAGAAAGGACGGGATACGCAGTGTCCCCACTGGAAGACCAGTCTCGTGGTCCACGTGTGCCTCGTTGTAGTCGACGAACCAGGTGGCTGTCAGGTCCGGCGCAAGGTCGACCTGCGCATCGCTGAGCGAGGTCATGCCGCCCAGCACGACAGACGAACCGTCGGTCTGGACAGCCTTGCCGGCCAGAAACGCGTCGATGTCGGCGACAAAGGTCTGGATGGGGATACGCTCGTCCGTGTCGTTGCCGGCAAGGTCGATTGCCACCAGAGAGACGAAACAAATCTCGGGATGCTCGCGCAGGATGGCGAGCAGGGTCTCGCGGCCACACTGCCCTCCTGCGATGCTATAGATGCGTTTGCCGTTCATGGGTACTCCTTCATGCAGTTTTCCTGAGACTACCGTCCGAAGCGATTTTTGCAAGCCGCCGGCTTCACACTGCTATACTGAAATCATGAGAAACCGAGACGAAGAGGAAGGGGGCGAGCTGAAACCGGCTGTCGACGGCCCGCCCGCCGGAGATCTGATGCCGGACGTCCTGACTGATGGTCTGCGTGTCGTCTTCTGCGGTTCGGCATTGGGGGATGTCTCCTGGGAGCGGCGGGCCTACTATGCCAATCCTGGCAATCGCTTCTGGCAGACGCTTGCAGAGGTCGGGCTGACGCCCCGCCGGCTTGTGGCCGAGGAATATCCACGGCTGGTCGACTGGGGCATCGGACTGACCGACCTTATCAAGACCGATCACGGGCAGGACGTGCACATCTTCGACGGCCATGTTGATATGGACGAGGCGCGCAGACTGCTGACGGCAAAGGTTCTGCGATGGCAGCCGTGTGTGCTGGCATTCACCAGCAGGACCGTGGCCGCTCGGTTCCTGGGGAGGAGAGCCATGCAGGGCAGGCAACAGGAGTACATCGGTCGGACAGTGGTGTGGGTCCTGCCGTCGACCTCCGGCCTGGCGCAACGGTTCTTCGATATCGGACCCTGGCAGGACCTGGCCCGGTTCCTCCGTGACTCTTCCGGCGGATCCCCTTGATTACCTGCCGCCCGGGATAAACTGGTCGTGTCTGGTATCATGTCGCATGAGAATGGAGAGAACGATGATTGTTGAGACGGTTGCAGGGGATATCCACGTTGAGCTGGAGGAGTCGTTGCCTCGGTTCCTGGGTGAACGCGGCCCGCGGTGACATGACGACCGGCAAGCTCACGGCGCTGCATATCACGATTCCTGACCTGAGAGGCATGTTGCCCGGCGTCGAAACTAGCGTTTCAACAGCGTTCTGGGTGCCCGTTGCTGAGTTTGTCCTGCGTCGTTCGGGGACGTTCGAGGTTGTCTGTCAGAGGGAAGACACTGACGCCATCAAGCTGCTCATGCCGGTCGCCGAGACAATCGAGCGGAGGCGCGAAGATGGAGCGCTGATGTTCTGGGGTGCAGTTACGCCCGCAGTCACCAGAGCTGTCGCCGGGGGGCACGGTTCCGGCCATGAGTCGCTCTGGTGGTGGCAGATTGCCCTGACACGTGATGGAGACCAGATGTTCGTCCTGCACGATTACGGAGCACATATGGAGGTGTTTGGGTTGACCGAGGGTGAAGCAGCTGAGGTCATCGACCTCCTGCCGTTCTCCGCACGTGCCGTCCGCACGATGAATGCCGCGGGGACTCGGTGATGGCACACATGTTCGGTGGGACCAGAGGACCCATCATTGCCTCCTTTGGTCTGCGCCGGAGCCCGACTTCCTTCGAGTGGTGAGATGATGCATCCTGACGAGAGCTGGTTCCGGGACGAAGCGGGGCGCACGCTCCTCCTGCGCGGCGTCAACCTCGGAGGAGACAGCAAGGTTCCGGTCATCCCGGATGGAGCGACGCATCTGGCCCAAGGATTCTTCGACCACCGCATGGTCTCGTTTGTGGGCCGGCCGTTTCCTCTGTCAGAGGCAGTCGAGCACCTGTCGCGCCTCAAGTCCTGGGGGCTGACGCTGTTGCGCTTCCTGGTGACATGGGAGGCGATCGAGCACGCGGGGCCGGGGCTCTACGATACCGAGTACCTGGAGTACGTCGAGCGGGTCGTCCAGCTGGCAGGGGACAGTCCATCAGACGCACGGAGACCCATTCTCGCATATCATCTGGCCGACCAATGCGAGTCGGCTGGCGTCGGCGACGATGTTCACGCTCTTCTTCGGTGGCAGCGACTTCGCCCCACACCTTCTCGTCGAGGGCGAACCAATCCAGGAGTACCTCCAGCGGCACTACGTGGATGCCGTTCTCCAGGTCGTGCGGCGCCTGAAGGGGAAGCCGTGCGTCCTGGGCTATGACACGTTCAATGAGCCGTCGCACGGGTACATTGGCTGGAAGGACCTTACGGCGCACGACAGCTTGCTGAGGGTCGACCTCCAGCCGACACCTCTCCAGTCGTTTGCGCTGGGCGACGGACTGGAACAGGAGGTGGGCGTCTGGGGCACGGGACTGGGCGGTGCACGCCTGCAAGGACACCGACAGCTCAACACAGGACACGTCCGGGCGTGGAAGGAAGGCAGGCCGTGCATCTGGCGCGAGCACGGGGTCTGGACGGTGGACAGCGAGGGCGTCCCGCAGCTGCTCGTTCCAGACTACTTTTCGCGCGTCGACGGTCGAGAAGTCGACTTCGAACAGGACTACCTGGTCCCGTTCATACGGCGCTATGCGAACGCGGTCCGGTCGGTAGATCCCGAAGCGCTCATTTTCGCCGAGGGTGAGCCACAGGCTCTGCCACCGAAGGTCGGAGACAGATGTTCGGGGTTCGTGTCTGCGCCGCACTGGTACGACGCAGTTCCACTGGTTCTGAAGCGGTCCGATGCGTGGCTCGGCTATGACAGTGTGCGCAACCGGATCGTCCTCGGACCGTGGGCCGTGCGCCGCAGCTTCGCCTGGCAGCTGTCGGCCATCCGCCAGGCTGGGACCGAGCGCCTGCACGGACCCACCGTCGTCGGTGAGATCGGTATCCCGTTTGACCTTCGCGGGGGACGTGCGTTCCGTACCGGTGACTACCGGGAAGAGGAGGCACTCATGGACCGCAGTCTTCGCGCTGTGGAAAGCAGTCTCTGCTCAGCAACGATCTGGAACTACACGGCAACCAACACGAATGAGAGGGGCGACGGCTGGAACGGCGAAGACCTGTCTATCTGGAGTCCAGACCAGGGTAGGGATACGAGAGTCCTCGACAGGGGGGGACGAGCACTGCGGGCCGTCGTTCGCCCGTATCCGGTCGCGACGGCCGGCGAACCTCTCCAGCTCTCCTACGACATGTGCCGCAGGGTCATGCGCTTCACCTTCCGTCACGACCCGGGCGTCATCCTGCCGACCGAGATCTTCGTGCCGCCGTCACAGTACCCGTTCGGGTATGAGGTATGGATGACGGATGGCACCTTCCTCAAGGACGACGTGGGCCATGTGCTCACGTACCGTAACACGCTCGGGCGGCCGACGCACACCATCGTCATCCGCCCCAGGCTGGGACCGACGAAACCCTAGCGCAGCGTAACCGTCGCGCCGAACACCTGGGCGAGAAGGTTGGCCGCGTCCGTGGCGTTCATCAATGGTTTGAACGTGTAGGAGAACTTCCCCTGCTGTGTTACGATGACGAGCTGGTGGTCGTTCTGCCACCGATGGTTGTCGTGGTCCGTGACCCAGCGCCCCTGCGTGACCGTGACCTGTGAGACGCCGGGGGCGTCGACCCACCAGTTCTCGGGCGTTTCGATCATCACGGCTTCCGGGTCCATCGTGAGGTACCGTTCATGCAAGGTGAACCCGCTGGTGGCGGCGACCGCCATACGCTTGAGGAACCCCCCTCCCTTCTCCTTTACCTTGGCGTCGACTGCTTGTTTCTGGATCTCCGGTGTGAGCCTGGCGACGATGATACGACTGTTGGTGACCACGATAGTCCACGGGATGATATTAAGCAAGTTCTTGTGCCACTGGACCGGGAGTGCGCCCAGCACGTGTTCTCCTTCCATCGGTCCCTCCTGAGGAACGGGGTGTGGAGCATGACAGTGCACGCTGTGCTGTCATGCTCCAGTGTAGTCAGGTTGACCGTTGTTTCCACAGAGGGTGTGGCGAGGGGTGCCGAAGGGTCATCACGTGGGCAATATGACCTTGCAGTGTGTTGTGCTAAAATGGTTGGATGAAATGGCGACAAGCGACATCAAGCATGAAAAGGCCGTGTGGAGCATACAGATGAGTGGTATGGTGTTCAATGTCATGCACTATGCTTTACATGACGGGCCGGGGATCCGCACGGTCGTGTTTCTCAAGGGCTGTCCGCTGGCTTGCCGGTGGTGTCACAACCCCGAAAGTCAGACCCCGAACCCTGAGCTGATGATTGTGGTGGAACGGTGCACCGGGTGTGGGGATTGCCTGACAACATGCCCGACGGGCGCGGCAGTCCTGGTGGGTGGAGTACCCGCGGCAACCGATGCGTGTACTGCATGTGGACGGTGTGTCGACGCCTGTCTCGCCGGGGCAAGGACGATTGCGGGCAGGATCATGACCGTGGTAGAGGTAATGAGCGAGCTTGTTCGGAACCGCGTGTTCTTCGAGGAGTCGGGTGGTGGCGTCACGTTCTCCGGTGGCGAGCCCTTCATGCAGCCGGCATTCCTGAGAAGTCTGCTTGAAGCCTGTCAGGACGAAGGCATATCGACTGCGGTCGAGACCTGCGGGATGACTGACCAAGGGGAACTGCTGGGGATGGCGGACAAGGTCGACCTGTTTCTGTACGACGTCAAGCTCATGGACCAGGCGCGGCACGGAGAAGCGACAGGCGTGGGAAACGAGGCAATCCTTGCAAATCTCGCAGCGCTGGCGACGGTTCATGCCCACGTCATTATACGTTTTCCCGTGATACCGGGGGTCAACGACGACAGTGAGAACGTTGGCTTGATGGTTGCGATGATGCGTCGGCTGGGCCTGCGCGAGATCGACTTGCTGCCCTACCACCGCATCGGGACGGACAAATACCGGAGGCTTGGAAGGCCGTACGAGCTGGCCGAACTCCAGCCTCCTTCGGCGGAAGCCATGGAGAACATCCGGCGCGCGTTCGCGGACGCCGGCATCGAAGCGTCGGTGGGAGGTCAGCATGAACGAACGCGTTGCACGTCTGCGTCAGGAGAGTCTTGACGCAGTACCCCGGCTGTCCCTGGAGCGAGCGCATCTGGTGACGGAGTTCGACCGGCAGGCGCGGGGATTGTCGGTACCCGTCTACCGCGCACACCTTCTGCAATACATTCTTGAACACAAGCAGCTGTTCATCGGTCCTGGCGAGCTGATCGTGGGCGAACGTGGTCCCGCGCCCAAAGCCGTGCCGTCCTTCCCTGAGCTGTGCTGTCACAGCATGCAGGACCTCACTGTCCTCGACACGAGGGAGAAGATCTCCTACAAGGTCGACGACGAGGGCCGCCGCATCCAGCAGGAGGAGGTCATTCCTGCATGGAACGGGCGGTCCATGCGTGACCGCATGTTTGTTCTGATGGAACCTGCGTGGAAGGACGCCTACGAAGCCGGCGTGTTTACCGAGTTCATGGAGCAGCGCGCGCCCGGCCATACCGTGCTGGGCGATGTCATCTATCACAAGGGACTGCTGGAACTGAAGGTGGAGGTGGCAGACGCCGTTGCCGGCCTCGACTTCCTGAACGACCCTCAGGCAACGGCGCGCCGCGAAGAGCTGGTGGCTATGGCCATTGCCGCAGACGCGATGATGAATTATGCAGAGCGCAATGCCGCTCTGGCCCGTTCAATGGGCAATGCAGAGCAGGACCTCGTGCGCAGGGCGGAACTTCTGCGCATCGCCGAGGTCTGCTCCTGGGTTCCGGCGCACGCTCCGCGCACCTTCCACGAGGCGCTGCAGGCATACTGGTTTGTGCACCTGGGCGTGGTGACCGAACTGAACACCTGGGATTCGTTCTGTCCCGGGCGCCTCGACCAGCACCTGGAGCCGTTCTACGCGAAGGGGCTTGCCGACCGAACACTGACGCGCGAGTCGGGCATGGAACTCCTGGAGTGCTTCTGGATCAAGTTCAACAATCAGCCTGCGCCGCCCAAAGTGGGAGTGACGGCTGCCGAAAGCGGAACGTATACAGACTTTGCCAACATCAATGTGGGTGGACTGCGCCCCGACGGCTCGGACGGCGTGAACGAAGTCAGCTATCTCCTGCTGGACGTCATCGACGACATGCACCTGCTGCAGCCGTCTTCCAACATCCAGCTCAGCCGCAAAAATCCGGACCGCTTCCTCAGGCGTGCCGCCGCAATCATCCGCGAAGGCTGGGGTCAGCCCTCCGTCTTCAATGCCGACATGGTTGTCGAGGAGCTCCTCCGCCAGGGAAAATCTGTGGTCGATGCCCGCATGGGCGGCATTTCCGGCTGTGTCGAAACCGGTGCGTTCGGCCGTGAAGCGTATATCCTCACCGGCTACCTGAACCTGCCCAAGATTCTCGAAGTGACCCTGCATGACGGTCTGGACCCACGTACGAGCAAGGTCATCGGTCTGCACACAGGTGATCCGCGAACCTTTGCCGGCTATGATGAGCTGTTTGAAGCATTCAAAGCGCAGCTGCATCACTTCGTGGACATCAAGGTGTGTGGCAACAACGTCATCGAGCGGCTATATGCCGAGCAGATGCCGGCGCCGTTCCTATCGCTGTTCGTGGAGGACTGCATTGCACGCGGGCGTGACTACAACGACGGTGGCCCACGGTACAATTCGACGTACATCCAGGTCACGGCACCGGGGAGCTGCACCGACAGCCTGTCTGCACTGAAGGCGCATGTCTTCGACCAGAAGGACTTGACCATGGACGACGTCCTGGCGGCCATCGACGCCGACTTCGTGGATCATGAGAAAACGCGGCTGATGCTGTGGAACCGCTCGCCCAAGTACGGCAACGACGACCCGGCAGCCGACGACATCCTTGCTCGGCTCTTTGATGTGGTGTTCGACGCGATCGACGGCCGCCCCAATACCAAGGGCGGGACGTATCACGTGAACTATCTGTCGACCACGGTCCACGTGTACTTTGGTTCGGTGACCGGAGCGATGCCGGACGGTCGCCGGGCGGGACAGCCACTGTCGGACGGCATCTCGCCTGTTCAGGGAGCCGACAGGAAGGGACCGACAGCGGTCGTCCAGTCGGCATCTCGCATGGACCATGTGCGTACCGGAGGCACCCTGCTCAACCAGAAATTCTCGCCGTCACTGGTGGAAGGGGATGTGGGGCTCGGGGCGCTCACGCACCTGATCCGTTCCTATTTCACGCTGGGTGGGCATCATATCCAGTTCAACGTCGTGATGGTGGCCACGCTGCGTGCTGCCCAGGCCGAGCCGGACAAGTACCGTGACCTCATCGTGCGCGTGGCTGGCTACAGCGATTTCTTCTGCGACCTGACGTCCGGCCTGCAGGAGGAGATCATCGCGCGCACGGAACAGCAGTCATTCTGAGCCGTCCCTACGAAGGGGAACCTGAGATCCCCTTTCTACTTGCGAGATAGGCTGCAATGAAGAGTGTCCCAACGGTGATCAGGGGCAGGACCAGCGTCGCAAGCTCTGTAATGGCCTGAATTCGGAAGCGCAGCACGAGCGCTGCGGCAGATGCGAGAGTCAGGATGCCGCCGAGGAGTGGATTCCTCCACGAGACCAGCAGGACTGCGACCAGGACGAGTGACGGGATGGAGTGCATCACGAACCCACCCAGCTGCTCGAGAAGCGTCGCTTCTATCTCGAACACGTCCAGCGAGAACATCGTCAGGAACAGGATGAATGCGATCATGAGAATGCGTGCGATCCGAACAAGCACGACACCTGCACGTGGACGGTTCATCGACTTCGTCTCCCTTGCGCGTTCCAGAGCGCGATGGCGCCTAGAGGACCGACTCGACCGATTGTCCGGGCGTTCGCGGAATGTGCGCCCCGGACCGGATAACGGGTTCAGCAATACTCTACCCTAAGTGTCATCGTCTTCCGGAACATTGCAACTTCCCGGGATGGTTTGTACCAGTGGTCATTCCGGAGACCCGACTCCTGCCTGGAACTAGTCCGTCACAAACATGGGAAGGTTCCATGATCTCCCGTCCCTGAAAGAAGAAGACGGCACGTTCTTGACACCCCAGAGCATCGACGTATATTATATCGGTACATAACGATATAATCGGAGAATGGCGATGCAGATGACGAGTACAGGGATGCTTGACAGGATTTCGGTTGCGAAGGCGCTGGGAGACGAGACACGGTCGCGCATTGTCGGTGTGCTCGGTGTGCGCGCTTTGTGCGTCTGTGAGCTGAAAGTTGCCTTGAGTCTGTCGCAGGCGACCGTTTCGGACCATGTGCGTGTTCTTCTTGAAGCGGGACTCCTGATGACCTCCAAGCGGAGCTACTGGACGCTGTATGCAATTCGCGACGACCTTCCACCCGAGACCCTCGCGTTTGTATCTCTTCTCATGGACCAGGTCCACACGCAGTTTCCCGACGACCGGAGCCGCCTGGCAGATACTCCTCCGTTCGTCTGTAATGTGGTCACCAGACCTATGCCCGCTGGACGGCATTGGGCTGACCATCACTCCCAAAAGTCCCGTACAGGCAAGTAGAAACTAGTCATATGTATCCTCAAGGAGGTTGCGTTGAAAATCGAGTTCTATGAACCACCCATGTGCTGTACGACCGGGCTGTGCGGCCCGTCGGTCGATGAACGTCTCGTTCGGCTCAATGAGGACCTGAAACGTCTTCAGGGGGAAGAGCCCGGTATGATCGTCGAACGGTACGCGATCAATCAGCAGCCGTTCAAGTTCCGCGACAATGCCGACGTCTACAAGCTCGTCACTGGCAACGGCAAGAAGATCCTTCCGGTGACCACCGTCGACGGCAAGGTTGTCAAGACCATGGAGTACCCATCCTACAGCGAGATGAGAGCTGCGCTGGACGGAGGGAACGCATGAATCCAGAGTACATTTTCTTCTCAGGCAAGGGAGGCGTCGGCAAGACCTCAATGGCCTCCACGACAGCCGTCTACCACGCAGACCAGGGCAAGAGGACGCTCATTGTCACGACCGACCCGGCATCGAACCTGGCTGACGTGTTTGAGCAGCCCATAGGCCACCATGTGACGCCTATCACCGGCGTCCCGAATCTCTGGGCCATGGAGATCGACCCGGACGAGGCCACCCGCGAATACAAGGAGCGGTCACTGGCTCCCATGCGCGGGCTCTTTGACGACGAGATGCTGAGGGTTGTCGAGGAGCAGCTGAGTGGTCCATGCACAGAGGAGATGGCCTCATTCGACAAGTTCACCGATTTCATGGAGGATGAGAATTGGGATGTTATCATCTTTGACACGGCGCCGACGGGACATACGCTGCGGCTTCTGGAGCTTCCGATCGAGTGGAGCAAGCACATCAAGGACAGCGCGCAAGGGAGCGGCCAGACATGTATGGGACCCGTCGCCCTGATTCAGGAGAGCAAGAAGAAGTACGATGACGCGATAGCCCGGCTCCGAGACACAAGCCGGACGAAGTTCATCTTCGTGATGCAGGCAGAGCAGACATCTCTTGAGGAGACGTCACGTTCGGTTACGGAGCTAGCAGCTTTGGGCGTTGCGACGTCGAGCATCATCGTAAACGGGCTTGTCCCCGGGGCTGAGGCGGTGTATCCTTTCTTCCGGAAACGACGTGACATGCAGCTGACGTATCTGGAGCGTGCCAGGCAGTTGTATGCGGGTACCCCTGTGCAGACGATGGAGCTATTGGACAGTGAGATCAGAGGGCTGGCGATGTTCCGCAGGGTCGCGCCGATGCTGTTTCAGGGAGGGACGAGCAATGGATGACATCGAGAGCTTGTTGCGTCCGAGCGCAAAGGGGTCTTCTCGACAGGTATTCTTTGCGGGCAAGGGCGGCGTGGGGAAGACGACCATGGCATGCCTGACCGCCGTACACGCAGCCCGACAAGGGTACCGGACCCTGCTCCTTACCACGGACCCCGCAGCACATACCGGAAGTGTGCTTGGCAAGAACGTGACGGATCAGGTAGAGGTTATCGATGGCGTCCCGGGGTTGTTCGCCGCCAAGATCGATCAGAAGCAGGCGACCGAGGACTACAAAAAGGGTATTCTCGACGATGCGCGGGCCAAGTTCGACGAGGACACGATTCGCACGATGACCGAGGAACTGGCCTCTCCCTGCACCGAAGAGATGGCGGCGTTTCAGCGCTTCATCGACTTGTCGAGCACTCCGGGATTCGACGTCATCGTCTTTGATACCGCACCGACGGGGCACACCCTGCGGCTGCTTGAGCTCCCCCTTGATTGGAGCGAGCAGATCAGGCTCAAGGCCACCGGCGCCACCGAAGCGATGTCCGCAGGAGATCGTCAGCAGAAAGACCGGTTCGACCATGCGGTCAGCGCAATGCGAGATCCTGAGCTGACGACGTTCAGTTTCGTCATGTATCCCGAGAGTACCCCGATTCTCGAAGCGTACCGCGCATCTCAGGAATTGGCTGCAATTGGTGTGGCCACGCAGCTCGTGGTGGCAAACCTGTTGATTGCCGAGGAACAGGCGACGACGCCCTTCTTCCAGAAACGGAGACAGCTGCAACTGGGATACCTGGATGATATGCGACGACGCTTTGCCGGAGCTGAATTGCTCCGGGTTCCACTGATGGATAGTGACATTCGCGGCATCGATAAGCTCGACATGCTGGACAAAATCGTATTTGGAGGGATTGCATAATGGCAGAGACTACTGTTCAAATCGAGGTCTATGGAATCTGGGACGAGGCTCCGGCAGCCTCGTCGTGCGGGTGCGGCGGGGGCGGGTGTGGCCCGGGCGCTGCGCCAACTCCGACAATGGGTGAGATGTTCGACAGTCTGAGGACGTCCCTCGATGCGAGCGACATCAAGGAGCAGTGCTCACTGAGGTTCATCGACGTCATCAAGGACACCGACCCGATGGTCGACGAAGTCCGGCGACTTTTCGAAACTGGATACTCGCTGCCTCTGACAGCGCTGAATGGCAAGTGGTCATTCTATGGCGGCATCTCGAATGACCTGTTCTACGTCAAGATACGAGAACTCCTCACTGGCAAGAAGGACCGAGTCGGGACAGCACGCTGACTCGCTGATATAGTAGGGGCAAAGCAGGCTGCCTGGCATCATGAGACGGTTGGCAGCCTGTCGGGTTTTGCGTGGAGGAACGAGCGCCGTTGTCGTCCCAGTGCAAGAGCAACCGGGAGTCAGCGAGCGTTACCCTGGGCTTCCGAATCCGGGTTGATACCCAGGGATTTCTTCCTGTTTGTCAGCACGGTCCCCTCGGCGCACGACGCCAGTTCCAGAACACATGGTGCACTCAGCGAGTACTCTATCTGAGTACCACGTCTCGTAGATTCAACAAGCCCAGCTTCTCTCAGCATGGACAGGTGCTTGGACGCTACGGACTTGTCGACCCCCGCTTCAGCGGCCAGCTCGCAGACACACCAGGGCCTGACGCTGAGCTTGTCCAGCAGGAAGACACGTACGGGGTGTGCCATAGCCTTGAACATATGTGCTGTCAGTTCACAGTGCATTCTCTCTTGTTCCGTCATGAACATATTGTTGCAATGTTAGGAAACTTAGTCAAGTCCCCTCTTGACAATGTTGAATAGTTGCCGAAAATGGAAACATGGCAAATAGCACATGAGGAGGTCAGTGTGGAAAACTTGATTCTATATGGTGCAGTCGCCGTCTTGTTGGCGTTCTCGATCTATAAGGACCGGGCCAAGACAAGGAAAGCCTTGATGAAGGGTCTCAAAGCGTTCGAGGGTATCCTGCCGGAGTTCCTGATCGTCGTGATGATTGTGGCAGTTGTCTTGGCCGTGTTCGATCCGCCGACGATCGCGCGGTTGATCGGTGCTGGTTCAGGTTGGATGGGCATTCTGATCGCGTCATTGGTCGGGGCCATCACCCTCATTCCCGGATTCGTGGCGTTCCCTGCAGCGGCCGAGCTTCTCCGAAACGGTGCTGGAGTAACACAGATAGCAGCGTTCGTGTCCTCGCTCATGATGGTCGGTGTGGTGACACTGCCACTGGAAATCAGGTACTTCGGCAAGAAGGCCGCCATTGGTCGCAACACGCTTGCCTTCGCGTTTTCCATTGTCGCAGCGCTGTTTGTGGGATGGATGGTGGCAAGATGACACTCAACAGCATCCTGAAGAAGTACCGCGCCACTCTCGTGATGGTTGTCATCTTCGTAGCATTTCTGGTCCTGTCTCCTTCCAGAGCTGCACGAGCTGAGAAGTCCCTGCTTGATCAGTTGAAGACGATGCTCCTCGTGATGCCTCCGATTTTCGTCCTGTTGGGATTGCTGGACGTGTGGGTTCCGCGGGAGACGCTCATCAGGTATATGGGCAAAGGGTCTGGACTGAAGGGGACTGCGCTGGGCATTGTCCTTGGCGCTGTTGCCGCAGGGCCTCTGTACGCTGCCTTCCCGGTGGCCGCCGTCCTCACGGACAAGGGAGCCAGCTTCATGAACGTGCTCGTGTTCATCGGAGCATGGTCTACGCTGAAGATCCCAATGTTCCTGTTCGAGATGCAGTCACTTGGAGCGCGTTTTGCGGTCGCGCGGTTCCTTGTCGATGTCCCTGGCATCTTCCTCATTGCCTTCATCTTGAGCAAGCTGCTGACTGCGGGTGACGTCGAGAAGATCTACGCGGCGTCTCATGGAGCAAAGTGATTAAGCGTACAACAGTGTACTAGGGAGGAGACAATGAAGCTACAGATTCTGGGAATTGGCTGTCCGAGATGCAAAGCTCTCGAGCAGAACACGCGTGACGCTCTGGCGAAACTGGGACTTGAGGCCGACATTGAGAAAGTGACAGACATAGACCGCATCATGGACATGGGCGTCATGATGACACCGGCCCTTGCTTTGGACGGCGTCATGCTGAGTGTAGGGAAGGTGCTGTCCAGTGTACAGATCGCAGAATTGCTGACCAAGGAGAGTCACTGACATGGAATGCTCCTGCACATCTGGTTTGAACGTTCTTCTCTACTCCTGTTCTGGCGCGGCGAACACGGGATATCTTGCCGATCAGGTCACGCGAAGGCTTTTTTCTGACGAAGTAGGAAAGATGACATGCCTGGCAGTCGTGGGAGCCGGCAACTCCGGATTCGTCGAGTCTGCACGCACTGCTGACTTGGTGGCTTCCATCGATGGTTGTCCTGTGGCAAGCAGATCATGGACAGACTCGGCATCCATCACGTGCACGTCGCTACGACGGACTTTGGTGTCAAAAAGGGGAAGACTGTTATCAAGGCTGACGTCATCGACAGCGTCGCTGAGAAAGTCCGAACACTCATCTGTGAGGAATTGAACCATGTCGAGTAGAGAGCTGGGTCCAAATCGAAAACTGCTGATTGTCGTAGCGGTCTTCCTTGTGGCCTATTTCGTTCCGTGGGGCGTGGCTCGGGTCAGCAGCTCCGTAAGCGAGGCGTTTCTCATGCTGGGGGAGTACGCGCAGCAACATGTGCTACTGTGCCTGGTGCCTGCGATGTTCATTGCCGGCGCGATAACGGTATTCCTTGACCAGCAGTCTGTCATGCGCTACCTTGGTCCGGATGCGAAGAAGCCCGTGGCCTATGGCGTCGCTGCCCTCTCGGGGGCTATCTTGGCGGTATGCTCGTGTACTGTTCTTCCGCTGTTCAAGGGCATCTACAAGAAGGGCGCCGGCCTCGGCCCTGCCATTGCATTTCTGTACTCCGGGCCGGCGATCAACATCCTGGCCATTGTCCTCTCGGCCAAGGTATTTGGTATGCGGCTTGGCATGGCACGGGCCGTCGGGGCAATCGTCTTCTCGGTCGTCATCGGTCTCATCATGGCACTGATATTCCGGAAGGAAGACGCCCAGCGTGCAGCCGACGCCCGCCTGTTCTCCACACCCAGCGAAGCCCCCGCGCGGAGCCTCCGGCAGATGGCCGTCTACATGTTCTCCATGGTTGGCATCCTGGTGTTTATCAACTGGGCGAACTCCAAGGGCGGCAGTCCATTCTGGGACTCCATCTTCGCGGCGAAATGGTGGATATCGGCCGCATTCGGGATCGTGCTCGTGTATGCCCTGGTTCACTGGTTCACGCGGGATGACCTGCGCACCTGGGTCGTAGCCACACGTGACTTCGCACTGCAGATCCTGCCACTGCTCTTTGCCGGCGTGCTTGTCTCAGGTCTCCTTCTGGGGCGGCCTGGGCACAATGCTCTCATTCCTACCAGCTGGGTCGGCGGTCTTCTTGGTGGAAACTCACTCCGGGCCAACTTCACGGCAGCCTTCTCGGGCGCACTCATGTATTTTGCCACATTGACGGAAATTCCTATTGTACAGGGGTTGATGGGCGCCGGCATGGGCCAGGGACCAGCACTCGCCTTGCTGCTGGCCGGCCCCTGCCTCTCCCTGCCCTCTATCCTAGTCATCGCAGGAGAACTGGGCTGGAAGAAGACCCTGACCTATGTCGGACTCGTGGTTGGGTTGTCGACCGTTGCAGGTATGATCTTCGGAGCTCTGCCGTAGAAGACTCGGGGATGGTTCCCAGAAACGGCAGATAGAGAAGGGTACAGACTCGAAGTCGACAATTAGTATTCAGGCCGTGCAGGCAGTGGTGTATGCATACGGGTGTCTGTACGGCATGATGCACGGCAAGCCGTTGAAATAGAGGCGGCATCCTCGGAGGCAAAATGACTTACCAAAGCCAGAAGAAAGCACACCAGAGCCAGAAGAAAGCACCAAAGCCCGCTCCGTTCAACGGCAGGGCAAGGACGGTCCTGCGATTCGTTCTCCTCGCGTTCCTGGTGACTGCCGTTGTCGCCCTACTCGTGCACGAGGTGCGTGGCAGGACGACACAGACGCCCGGCACTCCGACAACCGTCAGCACTCCATCCACCCCATCGCCTTCAGATTCGGGCGTGATCCCGACGACGGTCGATACGGGTGTGCCCGCCAACGGCGTAGTGGCTTACTACTTCCACACCACTGCACGCTGCACATCATGCCTCACGATCGAGAAGTGGACCGCCGAGGCGATCCAGACTGCCTTCGCCACCCAGATCACAGATGGAATGCTGACGTGGCGAGTCGTCGACGTCGAGGATGCGGCGAACACACATTTCATCGAGGACTACCAGCTTGTCAGCAAGTCGGTTGTCCTTGTGAGATACACGAATGGGAAGCCAGGCAAGTGGGAGAACCTGCAGAAGGTCTGGCAGCTTCTGGGCGACCAGACAGCCTTTCAGGACTACATCAAGTCATCAACTAGTTCGTTCCTGGAGGCCCAGGAATGAACGGCATCCTTGCGGGTGCGGGTGCGGCTCTCTGGTTTGGCATCCTGACGTCCATCAGTCCATGTCCCCTTGCAACCAACCTGACGGCCATCTCCTATATGGCGCGCACCATCAACCATCCTCGCCGCGTTCTGCTGTCGGGACTCCTGTACACGCTTGGCAGGGTCGTGGCCTATACCGCGCTTGCGGCACTCCTGGTTGCCAGTGCCTTGTCGGTACCGGCCATATCCATGGGACTGCAGCGGTATGGAAACCTCATTCTGGGCCCCGTCCTGATCGTCGTCGGCATGTTTCTGCTGGACATCCTCAGCCTGCCGACGCCGAGTGGCGGTGGCGTATCGACCCGTCTGCAGCACCGTGCCGATGCGGCCGGCATCTGGGGCGCGGCCCTGCTTGGGTTCGTGTTTGCCCTGTCCTTCTGCCCGACTTCTGCAGCGCTCTTCTTTGGCAGTCTCCTGCCTCTTGCTCTCAAGACCCAGTCCCGACTCCTGCTGCCTGCGCTGTTCGGCATTGGGACGGCACTGCCTGTCATCGCGGCCTCCGTTGTCCTCATGCTGGGAGGAAGGGCGACCTCACGCTTCTTCGACAAAATGACCAGTCTCGAGCAGTGGGTCCGGAGGGCCACTGGAGCCGTGTTCGTACTGGTCGGCATCTACTACTGTCTCAAGTACATCTTCGGTCTGGCAATCTAGACCAAAGTACTGATGAAGTCGACCTGGGGCGACCGATGACCCGTATTGATCTGTCTGCTGTCGTGTGGTGCAGGCTGGAGCGAAACTACTGTCAAACTAGGAGAAATCATGCGAATCGAAATTCTGGGTTCTAGTTGCGCGCGCTGTCGTGCGCTTGAGGCAAACGTCCGCAAAGCACTGACAATGCTCGGCAAGGACGCCGAGGTCGTCGACGTGACCGACATCCAGGAGATCATGGCCTACGGTGTCATGGCGACACCTGCTCTTGTCATCGACGGCAAGGTCGTCATGGTAGGCAGGATACTGTCGCCTGAGGAAGCAAAGAAAGCCATCGTCGGCGCTGGCGCCTGACAAGGAAACAATGGGGCGGGCAGCCGCCCTTTTTCAAACGCTGAAATATCAACGGAGGTTGTCATGCTGACAATGTTTGCCGACTGGTTCACCTATACTTTTCTGCGCCTGCCAAAGGGGCGGCTCATCACCGAGGCCATTCACTTCTTCGTGTATGACATCCCCAAAATCTACCTGCTCCTCGTCGTTATCGTGTTTGTGGTCGCGATGCTCAGAACGTGGACTCCCGCCGAGAAGGCCAAACGTCTGCTTGTTCATCGGCACCAGTTCGTGGGCAACGTTCTTGCTGCTTCTCTCGGTATTCTCACTCCTTTCTGCACATGCTCAGCCATTCCGATGTTCATCGGATTCGTGGAGTCCGGCGTACCACTCGGCGTGACCTTCTCGTTTCTGGTGGCAAGTCCCATGATCAATGAAGTCGCCATGGTCCTGCTTTGGGGATTGTTTGGAGCCAAGGTCGCCTTGCTCTATGTAGGTGTGGGGCTGCTCATTGCGATTGTCTCGGGCGTCATCATCGGTCAACTTCACATGGAGAAGTATGTTGAGGATTACGTCTACAAGATCAAGGTGGGTGCCGTGGCAGGCGATGCCCCCATGACCTTCAACAACCGCGTGGTCGCCAGTTGGAGATATGTGGGCGAGATCTTCCGCAAAGTGGCCCCATGGGTGGCAGTCGGCGTCGCCATCGGAGCATTCATCCACGGGTACGCCCCTGAGAATTTCCTAGCCAGATATGCTGGCCGCGACAATCCTTTCGCCGTTCTGCTGGCTGTTGCAATCGGGATCCCGCTGTACTCGAACGCCGAGGGCGTCATTCCTATCGTTCAGGCCCTATGGGCCAAGGATCTGCCCCTGGGGACGACGCTCGCCTTCATGATGGCAGTCACCGGACTCTCGATGCCAGAGATGATAATCCTTCGCAGTGTTCTCAAGCCAAGGCTACTCGCAACATTCATCGGCGTGGTGGGCCTCGGTATTCTGATTGTGGGATATTTCTTTAACTGGGTCCTGTAACCGCTGGCGATACGCAACTCCCTCGAACACCACAAAGCCCGGCCTCGACGAGACCGGGCTTTGTGCATACATGTTCCCTTGGACGGCTATCCCTTGTGTGCGTGCTGCTCCACGAGTTCGGTCAACTCGGGGAAGTCGATGCCGTCATTCTTGAGCGTGCCGAGTGTCGGTACCCCGTCGGCATCCCACCCGCGCCGCGCGTAGACCGCGTCCTGAAGCTGGCGATATTGCGATTCTCGGTACTCGTGCAGTGCTGCCATCTTCTGCTGAAGGCTCATGCCTGCGATGTCCATGGGCGGCCTCGATACCAGTGTAGCGGTCGTAGTTGTCCCTGGGCTCCGAGCCGTTCCACGGTAGCTTGCACGATCCCATGAGTGAGAAACAGGTTCGGAAAAGGGAGAGAGCTTCAGCCTTGTCGGCAATCGTCGGCAGTTGGCCCTATGCCGGGCTATTCTGTGACTGTTCTCTTTCTGAAACCGCCTCTCGTATCTTGTTCACCACCTGTTCTGTATTCATATTTCTTATTTCGATGCCTATGTGTTTGTCTCTTGCAAATCCCGCACTATCAAATGCATCTCTGTACATTTTTCTCTGCATTGTAGGATCACAGGCAGCGACATAGAGTTCATCAATTTCAGCCCCTCGTAGCAGTTCTCTTAAATATCTGTCTCCATCTTCTGCACAAAGCTGTGGATGAACTCCTACCCATTCGAACATATTCTCTCTTCTCAAGGTGTTCAAGACTTCAAATGTGTCCATCGCTTGAAATGACGGACATGTTCCCTGGCACACGCACAATAGTAATCCTTTCTTACTCATATTCATTTCCTCCCCTCTCCAAAATAAGTGATAGCATTGTTATCACAAATCTTCGAACATCCTCGGCAAAATTCAACACAGTTGTCTGGATTTACTACTTCCGGATATTTGTCTTTACCGATTGTATATACGCCACGTGAACAGAAGTTTACACATTGGTAACACTGAATACATTTGTCCTTATCTACTATAGGATACCAATTTTTCGCCATTCCACTCACCTCGCTATGATATTCTGGAAATTCTCTAATAAATCTGCAATTCGGCCCGCACTTCCTTCCTGTATCGATACATTGCCCCTAAGAAGCTCGTTCGTTATGGCTGCATTCTCAACAGACGATACAACCAATTTCTCTGCCTTCGTCTCTTTAATGAACTCAGCAAACGCTACTGCATCTACTTCTTGCTTGAAGAAGACATTTTCCACATTTCTCACTTTTTTGAGCTTTGCATCTTCGATCTCCACAATAGTGAAATATTCTGAGTGAGAAATATCGCTACCCAAATCACTGTTTAATCCAAGGTGGTTTTTTGATGCGAAAGCAATGATCATTGTGTCACTTCCCTCGTAGATATTACACTAAGCGTATCGCGTCATCTAGAATGTCCATAAAACATGAAACGAATCAACTCGAAAATATACATCATCTTCTCTAAGTGAAGCCTCGCCGGACGGCGGAACTTCTGCAAACCTGCTACCCGCTGAGGTTTGGCAAACGCTGCAGAGACGGCGGTTCATCCATGACCACCTTGAAACCGCGGGACTCGCTTTCGATAGCAAGACCCCCGGGCAACTTACGCGAAACAGCCTTGAATGTTGACATTGCCATGTTGACGCCTCCATTTTTATCTGAGACGGAAGAGATTTTTCATCTGAATAGTAGTCTAGTTGAACAACTTGGCATATTCAACCAGTACGCAGTACGAAATCGTTCACGAAGACCGAGCCTGAATCCCTTGCGATCAGGATCACCACAGAACCTTCATATCAATTCACGTAGGAGAGTACGTGCGTTATCAGGTCGTGAACTCACGAGAGAAATGTGCGCGTAGCTGCTTCCTTCACCTCCATTTTCTCATGAGCTGACGGGGCCAGTTCACGTTTGTCTCATATGAGTCGATGCGCGCCCTCTCGTTGATTGAAGCAAATATGCATAATGGATGATTCATTGTGAAGATATGGCAGGATTCCTTCATTAATGGCGATGTACTATAGCCGACATGACTATAGTCTTGATGCATATAGGTGCTATGAATGTAGATATGAAAGGAGATCAAGGTATGAGAGACGAGATGAATCCATTCTGCAACGGCAAGCATCATAAAATGGAAAGGTTCATGGAGGTGTGTTTGCTCTCATTGCTGCACGAAGAAACAGGGCATGGTTATGGGCTGATAGAGAGGCTTTCCTATTTCGGCTTTTCAGAAGAGCAAGTAAATGTTAGCACACTCTATAGGACACTCAGAAAGATGGAAAGAGAAGGCTCAGTGGTTTCGGTCTGGGAAGAAGCCGGTCAAGGACCTAGAAGGAGAGTCTACAACATTACAGACAGCGGGCAAAAAGAACTGGTGACTTGGATTGAGGCGCTAAAAGGTAGAAAAGCACATATCGAGAAGTTGATTAATAGGTACGAGTCGTTGAAGTATTAGATGTTGTATCAACTATGACGAATTTCAAAAAGGGGAGGAAAACAATGGAGATATTTGATTTAGTGAATCTGGAGTCAGAAGCATATGAGCAAAGAGAAAAGAATGTCTTTTTCCAAAACGATCTATTTAAGACAAGAGTAATTGATTTGAAGCCTGGACAAAAAGTACCGGATTGCCAGATGGATTGCTTTGTCATGTTTTATGTAGTAAAGGGTGAAGTTCTGTTAAGAAAAAATGATGAATCTGCAACGCTTAAGGAGAACCAGGTTTTTATCAGTGAGCCCGCACTTTTGTCTATGGAAACTATTGACGGAGCAAGGCTTATGGGTGTTCAAATCAAGACGAGAGAATAGGAAGATGATGCCAAATGACGACAATCATTACGATATATGGCCTGTTGGCATTATGTCTAGGAGCCTCCCTTGCAAAAAGCAGGAAAAAAACCAAGCAAGCTTTTCTCATTGCTGGAAAGGCACTCTTAAAGACTGCTCCAAGTCTTTTGACGGTCTTGGGAATTGTTGGATTGACATTAGGAATTTTAACACCTGAGACCATATCAAGGCTTATAGGTTCAGAGGCAGGATTCACAGCAACAATCATTGCAGCAGTAATTGGAGCTATTACTTTGATACCGTCCTTGGTTGCCTTTCCGCTGGCTGGCTCTCTACTGCGTTCTGGGGCAACTGTGATGACAATTTCTGCTTTTATTACAACCCTGGTAATGGTTGGTGTTGTGACAGCCCCCATGGAAATGAAAGCACTAGGGAGAAAATTCACGCTGCTGCGTAATGGGCTGAGCTTTGTCGCAGCCTTGGTAATCGCCGGAATTATGGGGGTGCTGTTATGATGGATATGATAAAGAAGTTCAAATTCCCCATCATCATCGCCATGGTTTTTATTGCTCTAGCCATATGGCTACCAGATACCGCAAGGCGTTCATCCATTGTTACGATGGATTATCTTAAAGAGATGATTCTTATTATGCCGCCTGTTTTTATCCTGATGGGTCTAATGGAAATCTGGATTCCGAAGGATAAAATCCAAAAGTGGTTAGGAAGCGGTTCTGGTATTAAAGGAGCTGCGATTGCCTTTGCACTTGGAACTCTTCCGACAGGGCCCCTATATGTTGCATTCCCTATGGCAGGTTCTCTGCTGAGGAAAGGTGCACGCATTAGCAATATCGTTTTTTTTCTAGGCTCATGGGCAGCCCTTAAGATTCCACAGCTGATGGTGGAGATTAAGTTTTTGGGAATCGCTTTTACTTCGCTGCGATTTGTTTTAACGCTCGCCGCACTTAGTTTAATGGGTATGCTGATGGAATTTCTACTTCGGTTAAGACCCGATAAGGCATGGCTGGAAAATATCGATGCAGGGCAACAGCCACCCAATAAGGTAAAAAACTAGCTTTGTGTTCTAAGGCGGAAGGGTGATGCAGCCAACTTGAAGCGGACACATTGGACAGCAAGAATCATGCCCCGGCCAAGGAATCGATTCCGAGAAATCCTCACTGCGAGAAAGACCAGGAAGATGGGCACAAGCCTACCCAGTTTTCACGGAGAGGGCTGATCATACTGAAGGGGAACGTGTAGTTGGCACGTTCGTCTCCCGTGGACTCAAACCTAGTCCCCCATGTTGATTTTGCCACGAGCGAGCACGTAGAACAGAAGCATGACGATGATTCCGACGATTTTCATAGTCGTCTCTTCTCGTTTGTTGTCTTTGGACACGTCCGGGCAGTGGACACTACTGGTCCTTGACCATTGTGAGCTCCATTCCCGCTGCCCATTTCTCATTCCAAGGACCAGCAGTATTCTGTCACGCTTCACCTCCATTTTCTCATGAGCTGAGATAGGCCAGTTCCCGTATATTTCACATGAGTCGATGCGGTCTCGATGCCAGAGATGATTATCCTGCGCCGCGTTCTCAAGCCAAGGCTGCTTGCAACATTCATCGGTGTCGTGGGAGTCGGTATTCTCATCGTGGGGTATTTCTTCAACTGGGTCCTGTAACTGTAGACGATGCACCTCTCCCCGAATAGCAAAGAAGCCCGGTCTCGTCGAAACCGGGCTTTCTGGTTTGGTGGATCTGGCTGAAGACTATATTTTGTGTGTGTGCTTCCCGATGAGGTCGACAAGTTCAGGGAAGTCGATGCCGTCCGCCTTCACTGTCTCCAGTGTGGGGACTCCGTCAGCATCCCAGCCGCGCCGTGCGTATACCGCATCCTGAAGTTGGCGGTACTGCGACTCACGGTACTCGCGCAGGGCTGCCATCTTCTGCTGAAGGCTCATGCCTGCGATGTCCACGTGTGCGGCCTCGGTCAACTGCGTGTCGTAGCGCTCCGCCCGGGACCGGTACTCCTCTTCGGTAACCGGACCCATGCCACGGTACGGCATCCAGTCGTTGTTGCGGGTCCCCTGGCCCATGCGCAGGTTGAAGACGCGCTGGAAGTCATAGACGCGTTTGCTCTGGGCAAGCAGTCCGTCAAGATCGAGCGCGATGCCCGTCATGCCCTTGTACAGCAAAAGGTAGTTCTCGATGTGTTCAGGGATCTTGGCAGCCTGCATGCCCGTGTATTTGTCACGGTTGTCACGCGGCTCAGAATCGTTCCAAGGGAGCTTGCACAGGCCCATGAGTGAGAACCAGGTCCGGAACAGGGGGAAGAAGGAGAGAGCCTCGGCCTTGTCATCGAACGTCGGCAGTTGACCCTTGACCTGGTCCATAAAGATGAGCCACGCCTCGTCGTGCTGGGGACCCTTGGTGGCCATGGCGTATCCGCCCTGCTGAGCCAGCGAATCCTTGGACATGTACTCTGAGACTTCCATTCCCTTGATTTCCATGCCGATGTCGTTCAGGAAGTCGGCATCAGCATGGTACTGCTCGGCCAGGAGCTTCTTCAGTCTATGGACGCCGAGTCCGGCGACCACGCCGAAACCATGACCCTCACCAAGCTGATGAATTAGCTCGAGAGCGTCCATGTCGCTGCCGAAGTGCAGGTCAAGTCCGCTCGTGATCTCCTTGTTGATGATGCCATTCTCATAACACTCCATGAGAAAGGCGAGCGTCGTAGCGAAACCTACCAGGTCGATACCGTAGTAGTCACAGTAGAAGCTGGCCTCGGCGACAAACAGCGGGTCGAAACTGCCTGTGTTGGATCCCAGCCCACCCACCGTCTCATATTCGGGCCCGTCGATGAGCACCTTCTGACCCTTGAGAGGCCCTGTCTTCAGTTGAACGGTGTCGATGCCATGGGCGCATGACATGGTGCAACCCAGCCAGCAGCCATCGGGCATGTCCTGACTGATGAGGCGGAACCACACGTCGCTCCTGATGTCGACTGTTCTGGCGTCCGAGCCGAACTTGAAGTTCTTGACCGGAAGGACATCGACCTTGTCAAGGATTTCGACCGTGTTGGCAGTTCCGATCTCGCGCATCCTGCTATGGGTGTGGTCGAGCGTCAGGATCTCCTTGTTCATCCTTGCACCGGCGGTCTTGATGGGCTCCAGGTCAGCTGGATTGTTGATAAGGGGAGTCGTTCCAGCAAAATGAACGACCACGGCCTTGATCTTCTTGTCTCTGAAAACGGTCCCCGGTCCGCCTCGCGCCAGCTGCTTGAGGCGCGTGTGGTTTCGTTTGGCGTCCCAGTAGCTCACGTGGATGAGGCCGAGGAGTGAGTGCTCTGCACCAGTACCCGAGACTGCCACACTGACATTCTTGCGATCGCCGGCGCCATCAGCATACATCTCATGCAGGACTTCTGGTAGGTCGCAGCTGTTGTCGGGTTCTTCAGGGGCGGTCTCGATGGTGACGAGGCCTTTGTTACCATCAATGAAGATGATAACATCCTCTTCAGCCTTGCCCTGTACTTCGATCGCGTCGAAACCTGAGAACTTCATATACGGAGCCAGGTAGCCGCCGCCATTGTTGTCGACGGGGACTCCTGTCTCTGGAGAGATTGTCACAGAATGCATTTTTCCGGCACCGGGATACTGCGTGATACCAGTGAGTGGTCCAGCGCAGAAGATCAGCTCATTTTCGGGGTCATTCCAGTGCGTCGTCGGCTTGACCGCCTGCCAGAGATAGTACATCCCGTAGCCGCGTCCCCCCGTGAACTTCTCCTTGACCATTGGTTCGATGGGACGTTCCTCGACGACATTCGTCGTCAGGTTGACGTACAGCCTGCGGTCTGTGTACCCCTTGTCGATTCTGGCAGGCTTGTAGGAATACGTCGCCAGGACCTTGTGTGCGTGCCGCATTTCCTCGATGGTCTTCACCTTCTACCTCCCGGTTGGTTGTGAATCCGCTCACATCGTACGTTAATCAACACGTTGTTCAAGGTGGCGCACCGTGATGCGCCGGTACCGGCTGTCTGCGTCTGTGGTATATCCTCGCTTCTGCTGAGCGGGCAAGAGGGCCCGGCATCCACCGGGCCCCGGAGAGGAGGAACGCTGATTCAGGTCAGCAATTGACTTTGGAGCCTCCAAGGTAGGCGGCACGGACGCGCTCGTCGTTTTTGAGGTCGGAGGCGTCGCCCTCGATGGCGATCTTGCCGAGCTCCAGGATGTAGCCGTAACGTGCGACGCCCAGCGCCTTGCGGGCATTCTGTTCCACCAGGAGGATGGAGACCCCCTCTTCCTCGTGGATCTGCCGGATGACCCGGAAGATCCCCTGGACGATGATGGGGGCAAGTCCCAGTGAGGGTTCGTCGAGCAGCAGGACGTGGGGTTTGGAGATGAGACCGCGCCCGATGGCCAGCATCTGCTGTTCACCACCCGAGAGCGTACCCGCCAGCTGCTTGCGCCGTTCCTTGAGGATGGGGAAGAGGCTGAAGATCCATTCCTTGGTTTTCTCCAGTTCTTTGCCGGCCGGCATACTGCGGACGCCGTAGGCGCCCAGGTTCAGGTTTTCCTCCGTCGTGAGGGTGGCAAAGACGTGTCTTCCCTCGGGCACATGCGCGATGCCAAGCCCTGCGAGGCGGAATGCCGGTACTGTAGCAAGGTCCAGTCCCTTGAGCGCGATGGAACCCCTCTTGATGGACTGGATGCGCGAGATGGACTTGAGCAGCGTCGTCTTGCCTGCCCCGTTTGCGCCCAGCACGGCGACGATGTCGTGCTCGCCCAGCTCCACGTCGACTCCCTTGAGGGCTTCCACGGCTCCATAATTGACGACCAGATTCTTGATGGCCAGGACCGTCGCCATGTCAGTCATCCTCCTTGCCCAGATAGGCTTCGATGACGCGCTGGTTGTTGTAGACGTCCTTTGGCAGACCCTCAGCGATCTTCTGCCCCATGTCCATGACGGCAACCCAGTCCGAAATGCCCATGACGACTTGCATGTCATGCTCGATGAGCAGCAGCGTGAATCCCTCCTTGACAAGTGATTGCAGCAAGACCATCAAGTCCTCGCTTTCCTTGTCGTTGAGTCCAGAAGAGGGCTCGTCCAGAATCAGAAGGTGGGGGGCAGTCGCAAGTGCGCGGGCGATCTCCAGATAGCGCTGTTTGCCGTAGGGCAGGTTCTTGGCTAGTTCGTTGCGGTAGCTCCACAGGCCCACCTCGTCGAGGCGGTAGGCAGCCGTCGCGACGATGTCCCGTTCCTCACGGACTTCGGCGACCGTATGCATAACGGCGGCCCATGTTCCGGACCGCGCATGACAGTGGGGGCCCGACATGATGTTCTCGATACAGGTCAGCGACGGGAACAGCCGTATGTTCTGGAAGGTGCGGGCAATGCCATAGCTGATAATCGTGTGGGGCTTGAGACCCGTGATATCACGCCCAAGGAAGTCGATCTGCCCCGACGTGGGCTTGTAGATGCCCGTGATCATGTTGAACAGCGTCGTCTTGCCGGCCCCGTTGGGCCCAATAAGCGAGGTGATCTTGCCAGTGCGTACGTTCAGGTCGAAGTTGTTCACTGCAGTCAGCCCGCCGAACTTCAGCGTAACACCGTGTGTCTGCAGCAGCATTTCCTCGTCCATTGGTACCGTTACGGGCGGGAGTCTCACGCCTCTGACGACGGCTGTGGTGGCCGGCTTGAGGATGGCAGGATCTGGCTTGCCCAGCAGGATGAGGTCTTCGTCATTCCTGGGGAGCCCCCGGATGCCCAGACCGTCCAGTCCGGTGCCCTCCCTCTTGCGCGGCCACATGCCGCCGGGGCGGAAGATCATCATCAGCATGAGTGCCAGTCCAAAGAACAGCAGACGGTAGCTGGCGAACTGACGGAAGACCTCGGGGAACACGACGACCACGACGGCTCCCAAGATACTGCCAGGGATAGATCCTAGGCCACCCAGCAAGACGATGCAGAAGAGCAACGAGGACTCGATGAAGGTGAAGCTGCCAGGTGAGATCGACATCTGCTTGGACGCGTAGATGTTGCCGGCCATGCCAGCAATGGCGGCGCCCAGGACGAAGGCCAGCAGCTTGTAGGAACGCACGTCCACACCACTTGCCTCAGCCGCAGTCGCGTCCTCACGGATGTAGTTCCACGCTCTGCCGATGCGGGAGTGTTGCAGGCGTATCAGACCGAAGACGATGACCCCGATGATGATCCAGGTGTAGAAATAGAATTGCGTCGATGAGTTGATGGCCAGCCCGAACAAGTTTGGTCCACCGATGCCGTTGATGCCGTTGGGCCCTCCTGTCAGGTTGAAGGGGTTGTTGATCATCGTCAGACGCACAATCTCGCCGATGCCGATGGTCACGATGCACAGGTAGTCGCCTTTCAGGTGGATGACGGGCGATGTCACCAGGTAGGCGAAGCCCGCAGCGATCAGGGCACTTAGTGGCAGCAGCACGATGATGGGAATATGCAGGGTCGTGTTCAGGATGGCTGTGACGTAGGCACCGATGGCATAGAACGCGGTGTGCCCGAGATCGAACAGGCCGACTTCACCCAGGACGATGTTGAGGCTGAGGCCAAGCAGCGCATAGACGCCTACGAAGAAGGCGACGTCAATCCAGTAGTCGGAGATGAACGGCAGGAACGGATATGCGGCGAACACGGCTCCGGTGATGGCCAGCAAGAGCCACCCGCGGTTTTTGGACCAGAACGTGACAGGCTGGTCCCCGGATGGCTTGCCCAGTCCTATACGCTTGAGGATGTTGTCCGTGATTCCCATAGAAGCAACCTCAGACCTTTTCTGCAGTCTTCTCGCCCAGCAGCCCGGTCGGCCGCCAAATGAGAACAACGATGAGGATGAAGAACACGAAGACGTCTTTCCAGGCGCCACTGACGTAGCCGGCAAACAGCGATTCCATGAGCCCCAACAGGAGTCCGCCAATCATGGCGCCCGGGATGTTGCCGATGCCGCCCAGGATGGTGGCGGTGAACGCCTTGAGGCCATAGGTCCACCCCATGTTGAAGCTGATGGCCCGGTAGTACATGCCGTTCATGACGCCTGCGATGCCGCCGAGGGCGGGGCCCAGGGCGAAGATGAAGAAGATGACGACGCGGACGTCGATACCCATCAGCGTCGCAGTGCTGCGGTCGAGAGCGGTGGCCCGTATGGCTGCGCCAAACGTCGTTTTCTCGACGATGAACCAGATGGCCAGCATGAGCGTGAATGAAATCAACAGGATGACGACTTGCAGGCTGGTCACCGGCAGTCCCAGGAGGGAGAAGCGTGTAGAAGGGACGACGGCGGCGGGATAAGCCTGGGGACGGGCGCCCCAGATCGCCATAATGCCGTTCTGGAGAAAGATGGACATACCGAGCGCAGAAACGACCAGTGAGAGTCGGCCTGCTGGATAGACGGGACGATATGCGACGCGTTCCATCAGGACGCCTGCGAGGCCGATGCCGGAGAAGGCAAACAGCATCGCTATGGCCATCCCTCCCCAGAGCCCGAAGTGGACCGTCACCCAGGACGAGCTGGCGATCAGCAGGGTGTAGCCCAGATACGAACCCAGGGCGAAGAGGTCACCGTGGGCAAAGTTGATCAATTTCATGACACCGAACACCATCGAATAGCCCAGGGCCACCAGCGCGTAGAACGAACCGATGGTCAGGCCGTTTATCAACTGTTCAAAGAACGTTGCCACGGTGACCTCGCTTCAATCAGGATTTGAGACTACTGCTGATGGACGACGTACTTGCCGTCGGCGGTAACCTCGTACATCTTGTAAGGAACGTCCTCGCGGTCGCCAATTGCTGTGAACTTGATGGCGCCAGTGACGCCTTCCACGCCAGTCATGTTGGTGTGCATGGCGGTGGCGATGGCGTCTGATTCAATGGAGTTCGCGTTCTTGATGGCACCGACGATGGCGTAGAGGGCATCAGCAGCGTAAACCGGCCACGGGCTGGAGGGAACGTCACCGAACTTTTCCTTGTACAGCGTACGGAACTGCTCGGAAATGGCGGTTGTGACGTCGGTGACCAGGGGTTCCTGCGTCATGAGGCATCCTTTTGCGACGTCGATTCCAGCGATCTTGATGAAGTCATCATTGATAGCGGCGTTTCCGCCGATAAACGGGCAGGTCAGGCCGGCATCACGTGCCTGGCGAACCAGCAGACCAGCTTCGGTGTAGTAGCCCGTGTAGTACCAGACGTCGGGCTGGGTATTGCGCAGCTTGGTGACGGCAGCCGAAAAGTCCTTCTCGCCTGGCGTGACGGCGTCGTAGTAAATGATCTCGCACTTCCCTGCGTCAACATACGGCTGGAGGGCTTTCTTGGCTTCCTCGGCGACACCCTTGGCGAAGGTGCTGTTGTCGTGCATGATGGCGATGCGCTTGGCACCCATTGTTTCGACAGCGTACTTGGCAAAGAACAGGCCTTGGGCATCGTCGCGGCCGCAGGTCCTGAAGAAGTAATTGGGTTTCTTGTCCACGGTCAGGCGGAGGGCGGTGCAGCCGTAGCCCACCGAGACCATCTTGTTCTTCTCGTAGATGTCTTCGGCTGGCTCGGTGACCGACGAACCGTAGCTGCCGATGACGGCGACGACCTTCAGAGAGACTGCTTTTTGTGCTGCGATAGCGCTGTCCTTGGGATTGGAGCCATCATCCACGACCGTGACTGCGATCTGACGTCCCAGGACGCCGCCGGCTTTGTTGATGAGTTCGGTGGCAACTTCGACCGACTGCTTTGCCATTTGACCTTCGTAAGCATAATCACCAGTGATGGGAGCTTGCAGAGCGATCTGGATTGGTCCGGTATCACCAGTTTTCTTGGCACAACCGGAAAGGAAGAGCACTGCGGCAAGCATACAAACCAGTAGTACTGATACGGTCTTTCTCATTCCCTTACCTCCTGTTTCTCGCGCGAATGTAGTGACATCAATACTATGCACGAGCCTTTTCGGTTAAGCCTGCGATGCCGTACCCTTTTGTCGGAGTTCGTCTTTTTCTGTGCGGCTCCTGGGACTGTGGTCCGTCACCATGTTGATAGATGTAGGGAAAAATGCAATATCAGTTGCGCCGTCGACTGGGAGCCTCGACAGGGCCAACGCCTTATCAAGTCCTTGTTTCATGCATCTGGCAGCATCGTCGCGTCTCCAGGGCTTGTCGTTTTTTTCACGGACTTGTAGAAAAAAACACGTGTGCTTCTATACTGCAAGGGTAGGAAATCAATCCGCATCCGAGAGGTGAAAAAAGTGGACGACAATCGCATTGCCACGCATCCGATCCTTACGTGGGACCGAGGAACCCCGGTGCGCGTCACATACGACGGCAGACAGATCACCGCCTACCCACGGGAAACAGTAGCGATGGCCCTGTATGCGGCCGGCGTGAAACAGTACAGCACCTCCTCCCGCTTCTACCGTCCGAGGGGCATGTTCTGCGCCATTGGCAAGTGCTCGTCGTGCATGATGCGCGTCGATGGTATCCCCAATACGCGAACCTGTGTTCTGCAGGTCCAGGACGGGATGGATGTCGAAACGCAGCACGGCGACGGCAAGTTCCCTGACGTGCAGGCTGCCATGAAGGGCGTCAAGGAGAAGAACGCAGAAGTCCTGGTCGTCGGCGGTGGGCCGGCGGGTCTGGAAGCGTCTCTCTGGGCAGCAAAGGCCGGAGCGGACGTCATCCTGCTGGATCAGAACCCTCAGCTGGGCGGTCAGCTGGTCAAGCAGACGCACAAGTTCTTCGGCTCGGCGAAAGAAAACGCCGGAACGCGTGGCATTACCATCGCGAAGAAACTCATCGAAGAGGTTGTGGCGACACCCAGCATCACTGTATACAGCGGCTTCACTGCGTTTGGATGGTTCCAGGGCGCTGTCTGTGCAGCCGATCAGGACCATGCGGTCCTGTTTCAACCTCGCAAGGTCATCGTCGCAACCGGCGCAGCCGAGAAGATGCTGATGTTCAGGAACAACGACATGCCCGGCGTCTTCGGGGCAGGGGCTGCGCAGACGCTGATGAATGTCTACGGCATCAAGCCCGGCAACAAGGTCCTGATGGTCGGCGCCGGCAATGTTGGTCTCATCGTCAGTTATCAGTTGATGCAAGCTGGCATTGAGGTTGTCGGGGTCGTCGAGGGCGCGCCACGGGTAGGCGGATACCTCGTCCATGCGAGCAAGATCGCCCGGAACGGCGTCCGGATCATGACGCGCCATACTGTACTGGAAGCGGTCGGCAGTGATCATGTCGAGGCGGCCATTGTCGCTGAGGTTGATGAAAAGTGGCAGCCGATTCCCGGTACCGAGCAGCGTGTCGAGTGCGACACGATTTGTCTGTCGGCCGGGCTCAAGCCTTCCACTGAGCTTCTCGAGCAGGCAAAGCTGGACCTCGCGTATACGGGTGAGCTGGGCGGTTGGGTCGCCAAGCGCAACTGGGCGATGCGTACCAGCAATCCCGATATCTTTGCGGCAGGCGACGCCTCTGGCGTCGAAGAAGCCTCCACTGCCATGATGGAAGGCAAGATCGCAGGACTCCAGGCCGCGTACGACCTCGGGCATACAGATGTGCCGGTCGAAGAGCAGAAGGAGACCAGGTACAACCTGGATGACCTCCGTGCTGGACCGTTTGGCGCCAAGATCTGTATCGGACTCAAGTGCGTTGAGGTGCTCGAATGAATCACTTCGAAACCGGAGTCATCGATCTTGCGTATCTGCGCGACAATGGTTTTCTGCCTTCCGAAGAACGTCAGAGAAAGGGTCCCGTCGCCGTTATCGAGTGCATCCAGGAGATCCCCTGCAATCCATGCGTCAGCGCCTGCAAATTCGACGCAATCGGCATGGACGGCATCAACGGCATCCCGCACGTCGACTTCGCCAAGTGTACCGGCTGCATGAGCTGTCTCAAGGTCTGCCCGGGGCTGGCCATCTTCATCCAGGACAAGTCGAAGGTCAAGCCTTCTGTCACCGTTCCGTATGAGTATCTGCCTCTCCCCGTCAGGGGCGGCACGGTCACACTGCTTGGTCGCGACGGAGCCTCGCTTGGAAGCGCGACGGTCAAGTTCGTGCTGGCTGCTGACACAATGAGCAGGTCATCGCTGATTGCTGTCGAGTTCGACGATTCCACTCTCTGTGAGCAGGTGCGCAACATCAGGGTGGGGTGACGGCATGACCAGAGAAGACGAGAAGACGATTGCCTGTCGATGTGAGGATATCTCCGTTCAGGAGATCAAGGACGCTATCCACGAAGGCTATGCCGACCTGCAATCACTCAAGCGGTACGTCAAGTTCGGCCTCGGGCCATGCCAGGGCAAGACGTGCATCCTCCTTGCCGCACAGATCCTCGCGCGCGAGATGGGCCAGACGCTTGATCAGATCATGACCCCCACGACGCGCCCGCCGGTCGATCCCGTACCCATCGGTTTCTTCGTGAAGGGCAAGGAGGCCGACGATGAGAAGTAGGTACGATTGCGTCATTGTCGGCGGCGGCATCTCAGGGCTCGCCATCGCCTACGAACTTGCCAAGAGGGGCTACAAGGATGTCGCTGTCCTGGAAGAGTGCTACCTGGGCAGCGGTTCTACCGGCCGCTGCGGTTCGGGTATTCGCGCCCAGTTCACCGGCTCCGACCAGATCGTCCTGCTTCGGGAAGCCGAGGAGATGTGGTCGCACTTGTCCGAGGAGCTGGGCTACGACATCCACTTCAAGGCGTGCGGGTACCTGTTCCTGTGGGACACGCCCGAACTGGTGGAGCAGGCGAAGCACAACGTCGAGTTCCAGAACAAGCACGGCGTCATGAGCCGCATCGTCGACCGCCAGGAGGCGAAGGAGATCTGCCCGTCGCTCAACACCGATTCCTTCCTTGCCGGCCAATGGTATGATAAGGACGGCATGGCATTTCCCTTCGACACGGTCACTGGCTACGCGCAGGCGGGGCGGCGCCTTGGGGTGGACATCCTGACCACGACCGACGTCTTTGGCGTCGAGAGCACTGCAGCCCACACGTTTACCGTGCATACGACCCAGGGCAACATCGAGACGAAGAACGTCGTCAACGCTGCTGGACCGGGGTCAAAGGCTATCGCCGCCATGCTGGGCGTCGACCTGCCCTACCGCCTCGACAAGCACCAGATCATGGCGACCGAGCCTCTCGAGCAGTTCCTGGGCCCCATGCTGGTCAAGAACTCACTCTATTACTTGCAGACACACCGCGGCAACGTCGTGGGCGGCACCGACACCGGCGACAAGAATGCTACGGACATCGACTGCACGTTCGAGTTCCTCACCAAATTCGCCAGGGAGGCGACCGAGATCGTGCCACGCCTTGCCGGTGTCAAGCTGATGCGTCAGTGGGCAGGCTATTACGTCGTCTCCCCCGACGCCCACCCCGTGCTTGGTCCAATCGACCAGGTCCCGGGCTTCTTCCAGGCGAACGGCTATTCAGGTCACGGCTTCATGATGGGCCCCATCGTGGGTAGATTGCTGGCGGAGTACATTGCCAAGGGCAAGCCCAGCATCGACATCGAGCACTACAACTTCCGCCGCTTCGCCCGCGGCGAGCTACTGACCGAGAAGGCCGTCATCGGCTGATTGTCCCGGGGTCAGGTCTACACATTTTACAAAATCGGTGGCAAGGTTCATTCCCTGCCACCGAATGTCCCGAGGTAACTCCTGATGGCCGCGCTTCTTGCATGCTGCTTTGGCTGGCATACACTGAAATTACGGGTAACTCATGGTGCCGACATGGAAGACTGCTGATCGACTGGCCAGAAATCCTGTTCATGCCGGCAGGCATCCCCGACTGATGAGTGATCGTGCACATGAATCGCCGGATAGCGATGGAGGAGACGATGGCTGAACAGGTGACATTTCGCGGCTGGCCCCATTGCAGGCGGCTCAGCAATGGGACAGTGGACTTGATCGTGACGACGGATGTCGGGCCGCGGGTGGTACGGTATGGGTTCGAGGGCGAGGACAACATTCTATGTGAGGTCCGCGACGAGGATGGGCTGACCGGTCGCGACAGCTGGTACACCTTCGGTGGGCATCGCCTATGGCATAGTCCCGAAGCGAATCCGCGAACGTACCAGCCGGACAACGCGCCCGTGCCGTTCGACGATGGAGATCGTAGTATTGTCCTGAAACCGTCAATTGAAGTGGCGACAGGGATCCAGAAGCAACTGGAGGTGTCACTGGATCCGACGGGGACGGGAGTGACCGTGACGCATCGCCTGACCAACCGGGGAGTGTGGCCAGTCCGCCTGGCTGCATGGGCCGTCACAGTGATGGCGCCCGGTGGCGTCGAGGTCATCCCGCAGACACTCGTCGATACGGGATTGCTGCCCAACCGTTGCGTTGCACTATGGCCCTACGCCTGCATGGACGACGCGCGCGTTCACTGGGGAGGTCGATTTGTCGTGCTGCATCAGGACCCGACAGCCAAACCACCGTTCAAACTAGGCCTCACAGATGAGGCTGGGTGGGCTGCCTACTTCAACAAGCATTCACTGTTCATCAAGCGTTTCCCGTTTGTGCCGGGTGAGGCATACCCGGATTTCGGCGTGAACTATGAGAGCTATACGACGGACTTCATGCTGGAGATGGAGACGCTGTCTCCGCTGCGCACACTAGAACCTGGCGAGTCTGTGGAGCACATTGAGTCATGGTTGCTCGTCGCTGACGTGTCGTTCCCGGGTGACTCCGAGGATGACATCGCTGCGGTACTCAGGGATTGCTGCCACCTCGATCTTGGGGGAGCCAGACAGCGAATCTGAGTGGAGCGTCATTACTGTGCCTTTCACTTCTCGTGGACACTGTGCCTTACACGGATCATCGGGCAGCCTATTTGCGTGTTCATTGCGTTCCGGTCGATGATGCAGTCGCTGACGCGGCGCACGACGTGGAAAGACAGGGTCATCAGCAGCTCACAGCGCCCGCGGGACCGGTAGGTGGAACGCAGTGACGGGAGGGCCTACGCACGGCCCTCCCGTCACTATTTGCAGGATCAGGCCCCTCATCGGACGCGGCAGCTGCAGCTACCTCGCTTCTTCAGGACATTCCCCTGCACTGGTTAGACTAACAGGGCTGGTCAGTTGTTCAAGCGTCGTCCTTCACTGTCCGACGCGCAGAATCAGGGGGATGTCGACGATATCCTGCTGACTGCCGTCCTTCATGCTGGTGATGAAGATCCGCAGTGTCCCCTTGCCTTCTGGAACTGGATTTGAGGCCGCGTCGACAAGCACCAGCGTCTGATCGAATGTGCCAAACTCCGGTGCTCCCGCCGATGTCATGAAGTTGCCCTGTCCCAGAGAGGCCAGGAGGTCGGGAGACAACTGCTGTGTCGCTTGCCAGCTGACCGTCGCTTCGAACGCACGGGCGCTGCCGATCGTATGGACGCTGCCTTTCCATGAGCCGTCGGCTTGTTTGACGAATGTGACCGTTTCCTGGCGTACCGGGAGCGTGACCTTGACGTTGCCCTCGCGCGACTCCATGGGGCCGGAACTGCAGCCTGCCACGGACAGGACAACGACCAACACTAGAACAGCAACAACGCTTCTTCTCATGGGCACCACCACCTTGACCAAAGTATAGCATGAGAGTACTTCTGTCGTCAAACAAGTGCTGCGGGTCCCCGCCTCCGCGGGCACAACAGAAAAGGCCTGACGGCTGTCTCCTTATCTGTCATTCCCCCGAGCCCTTTTGTCCAAGGCGAGGGGTGCTTCTCCGCGCATGCGGGAATCCATCCTTGCATCATAATGTGGGCTCCTTGGAAATGGGAAGGAGGGCGGGGGCCCTGGCCCCCGCCCTCCGGTCATGCGCGATGGCTCAGCTGTTATGGAAGGTGAATGAGGAGACCCTGCAGGAATGTGAGTTCTTTGTTTGCTTCGGCGATGAGGTTGTCCAGACGCTGGAGCACCTGAGCCTGTGCTGAGACCCTGAAGGACTTGATCAGTGCATCGCGTGCCTGAACAGCGGCCTTGAGGCCGGCCTTCAGCGTGTCGAGTTCGGTCTGTAGAGCGCCGGCCTTAGTCCTTGCCTGAAGGTTCTTGCGCTGGGTCTCAATGGCCGTCTGTGCGGTCTTGAGTTGCACGCGCTGGGCGGCGGTAAGCTGTGGCTTCCGCATCCGCGCAACGTCAAGGCGCAGATGTCGGCCGCCCTTCAGTGCAGTAGCAATGTCCGCCTTGAATGCCGTGAGGTCCTTGCCTGCAGCCTTTGCGGCTTTGACTTTCTCCTGGACGGCCTTGGCTGTCTCGTGGATCTGCTGACCGAGCGTCTTGAGTATGGCTAGCCCGGCGTCAATAGCGGCCTTGTCTGTGGCGTTCACAGGTACGGTCGTGTCTGCGCGGACAGCGGGAATGGCGATCAATGCTCCGAGACCCATGACGAGTACAAGGAAAATGCTTATCAACCCAACAGTTCTTCTTGTCATGCGTACCTCCATAACAACAGGATTGCTTCCGGATGCACCTATTGGACTGTGAAGGTTCCGGCTATGTTCACGACGTGTGAGCGGTGAGCGTGACGTCAAGCCTGATGGCTTTAGCCAGCGTGTTGTAGATCGTGCTCTTTCCCAGGGCATACGACAGCAATTCCTCGGCGGCCTCCTGGGAGAGAGATGTCGACCAGACGTCGATGCGACACGATGCAGTGTCGATGCAGGGGATGGTGTCGTCACGGTGGCCTTGCAGTGACATGGTCAGCTTCTCCACCGGATATCCCGACAGCTCCAGCGCTGCCCCCAGGTCCAGGTTCAGGCATCCACCCAGCGACGCTACGAGGACCTCCATCGGCCATAGACCCTGCTTGTCGATGCCATGTCCTGTATCGAAGATCAGTTCCACGCCGCGTGACCGTGCTACGCCGATGATGTCGCTGTTTCTCTCGAACTCGAGTGTGAAGTCCATGTGCTGCCTCCGACGTGAACTACCGTACGTCATTGTAGCGTCACGAGGGGCTATGCGCAACGCCCGTCCGGGAGGAGGTCAGCGGGAATCGGAGAGAGGGAGCAGCGGCGTCAGTCTGTCGTGCACATGACAGTGAAGGAACGACGACCAGGGTGCGTGCTACAATGAACAAATGCGTATGCGAAGATGGACTGCGTTGGGAGGGATGGCACTGGTCGCGGCGGTGATGATCGCCGCAGTCCTGGCTCTTCCTGTGCACGACGTAGAAGCTCCTACTTATCCGCCGAACGGAACTATCGTTCCCGCGAGGCCGACCGCCCTTCAGCGAGACGTCATCACCCTGCGGGAGACGTATCATCTTCCTGCGCTGGAACTGTGTGTCATTGATGCGGACGGGATCGTAGAAGTCGCTTCCGACGGAGTCCGCAAGGCTGGCGGTACAGCCGTGGTCACGCTCCAGGACCTGTTCCATCTCGGATCGATGACAAAATCGATGACGGCCACAATGCTGGCAACGCTGGTCCAGGAAGGAAAGCTCAGCTGGGACATGACGATGACAGAAGCGTTTCCGTCGCTGGCGTCCGTTATGGATTCACGGTATCGAGACGTGACGCTAGAGCAGCTGCTCACGCATACGTCTGGATTGCCGCGCTACACGACGGACCCCGAATGGGCGAGTATTCATGGGCGAGTATTCCCCCGTTCACCGGAACGCCGGCGGAGCAGCGGCAGGCATTTGTACGCATGCTTCTGACGAGACCGCCCATCGGCCCGGCAGGCGTGTATCGTTACTCCAACGCAGGATACGCAGTGGCCGCCGCGATCGCCGAGCGGGTGACCGGCACGCCATGGGAGCAGCTGATGCAGCAGCGTGTGTTCGGTCCACTGAACATCCGGGCCACCTATGGCTGGCCGCTCCTGTCTGGTGATGAAGAACCCTGGGGACACCGCATCAAGAATGGCGTGGTCACGCCGCACGATCCAGCGGACCACTACAGGGTGCCTACTGTTCTCTCCCCGGCGGGTGATGTCAGCATGTCCATCCTGGATTACAGCGTCTTCGCCCGCCTGCACCTCGCTGGACTCGAAAACATCGACGGGAGCGTGCTGTCGGCCGTAGACATCCAGCGTCTCCACGAGCCGGTCCTGGTGTACAGCTGTGGATGGCATGAGGAGCTGATCGATGGTGTGCCGACGAGCTGGCACCGTGGGACCTGTGACACCTTCGACACGTTCGTGCTGCTGCAACCTTCACGGGGCATCGGGGTGATCGTATTCACTAACGCCGATGGCGACAATATCGCAGTGTTGGCGCTGTTTGCGGAGTTGTCCAAGCTTGCCGGGCTTTATGCGGGACGCTAGACCCTCACTGCCTGTTATGCCATGTGAACTGCCCGTCAAAGATCGCCGAACTGTCAGGATCCGTTGTCAGTTGCTGGCGA
>JAPLGH010000027.1 GCA_026390285.1 Caldisericota bacterium | reverse complement strand
GTGAGCGTCTATTTGGCCAAGGCGGAGGGGCGGCTGCATGATACCATCTGCTTCCGTGACCGGCCGCAGACGCGTTCTCGTCGCGGTACTCGTTGTGAGTCTGATCGTCGTTGGCTCGGGGGTCGTGACGCTGGTAACGCGCAACGGTGGGCTCAGGGCTGCTCCGGCTCTTGCACAGGGCACAATCTTGGAAGTCCCGGGTGGATCTGCGAGCAAGATATCGGTCGTAGGCGACAACATCGAGGTCATCGTGGGGTCGTCACCCTCCCTGACATCAGCGAGCATCGTCCTCGGCAGTGAAGGATTCCATCGTGATTTCCGTGCGAAGACCGGCACATGCGGATTGCGTCTCGACGATGCAACTGCCATCCAGACGGGGACCAGGCGGCTGACGATCGTGGTCCCCGAGAATGGGACGCTGACACTGACGCTTGTCGGTGAAGCCCGAGTGGTCCTGGATCAGGCCCGGCTGGGGGAGCTCCGCCTGGCTGGCGCGTCCTCCGCACTCGAACTGGACGCTTCGGAACCCGGGTCGATTATCGACCTTGTCCAGATCGAGAACGTCACTGGTGGCTTCTCGGCAACGCGTCTTGGCAATCTGGACATGGCAGACCTCGTCATTGGCAATATCACTGGCAGCTATGACCTCGACTTTTCGGGGTCGCTGGACAGGCACTGCGACGTCTCGCTCCGCACTGCCGTCGGAAACGGCACAGTGCGTATCCCCAGCAAACCGGGAGTGCAGCTTTCCATCGGCAGCGTCTTGGGCAAGGTCCTGTCGTCGGGATTCGTGGCCGAGGGCAGCAAGTCATTTCTCAATGCTTCTGCAGCCGGTGGCGCTGACCGGCAGCTCATCATGCACATCGACAGTGCAATCGGACAGATTCGACTTGTGGAGGTACAGCAATGAACAGCAACAACATTGATCGGCGGGTGGCCCTGAGTGCCCTCCTCATCGTCTTTGGGGTCCACTTCCTGCTGAAGGCGTTTCCCCAGACCGGATACGATTTCGACATCCTCGTTCCTCTGGCGGCGTTTGTGGTCCTGCTGGGCATCTACGGTGTTGCGACCGGCTTCCAGCACAATGCGCGGGAGACAGTGCTGTGGAGCGCTATGCTGGCGTTTGTCGGCATCATTGTCCTCCTGCAGGTCCTGGGGGTCATCCGGTTTAGCTTTACGACCTTTGTCGGTGCGGCCGTGATCTCCGCAGGACTCTCCATCCTGTTGTCGACGTTGCTCGATTCGGTTGAGGGCAAGACGCCAAGAAATGGGCTGATGTGGGGAGTCGTGGCCGTTGCCGTCGGCTCGCTTGCATTTCTTTCGGGGCTGGACATCTTCTCAGCTCAGGTGGTCGACATGATTCGGAAATCGGCAGTCGGAGGGCTGTTCCTTGTGCTCGGGCTGACCGTTCTTATCAAGGGAGGTACCAGGAAATGAAGAGTTTCGACAGACCGGATGAAGAAGCAGTCGGTGTCTGCACGAAGTGCGGAAAGGCGCTGGCTCGCGAGGAAGTAGTGATGGTCGATGGCAAGATCATGTGCGGCACCTGTGCACCGACGCAGCCGAGTGTCGGATCCGGCGAACAAGGACCTGTCCAGGACAAATGGGAGCATCCACAGGCTGAGCGCCCAGTGTCCTCGGGAGTTGGCTATGATTCCTCCAAGAGGTTGTACCGGTCACGAAGGAACCAGGTGATCGGCGGCGTGGCGGCGGGCGTGGCGGAGTATTTCGACATCGATCCGACCATTGTGCGCATTGCCTGGGCACTGCTCGGGATGGCATGGGGGACAGGAGTCCTGGTCTACCTTATCGGTTGGCTCGTCATCCCACTCAACCCTGCCCAGTAGAGAAGGTAGGAAAACATAACATATCTGTTGATAACATGTAGATAACTCTGGCAGTAGCGATTGGACAGCAAGCCTCGACAGGCTGTATGAGCTGTGGGGGCTTGCTCTACTACTGTCCGGAGGGGTGGTTCAGCGGACGGTAGGAGGCACCCTGCTCCGGCCACCCTGGGCTGCGCGGAGGTATCGACTTACCGTCGTGTAGTGGACGCCCAGGTGCTCGCCGATCTGTACGAGCGAGTAGCCAAGGTGCACTGCAGCCGCGACGCGCAGTGGCAGCTGGGAGCGTTCACGCCTGACATCGGGACCGAAGATCTGTGTCAGGGAGGGTCGCGCAAGCATCAGAAGGACTGCGGCGACCGATGGCTCGGACGCCCTTTCTACAAGGTGCTCGGTGACCACCTGGACGAACGTCTGTGTCCCCAGGATTCCTGGTGGCATCACGTGCGCAAGAGGAGTCGGCTGGCCGATTCCCGCCCGAATGTAGTCGGCATAGGCGGCGACAGCGTCTTCCCGTGTCCGCCCTAACCGTGACAGCAGAGCCTCGGCAGCAAGCGGGGCGCTGCGCACATGGGTACTCATGACTGTCGCCTGGTAACTGCTCCAAGGCCACTCCTCGGGGGTTGCGACAGTGCTGGATGTCACGGGTTGGAGGACGACGTGCCGACAGACCGGCAGCAGCCACGCGTCGGGTTCCAGGAGGATGGCCCGCCAGGGTCCGTGGAAGATTCGCCCCGAGTGCTTGTTCTGGCTGTTCGCATGCCGCGTGTAGCTGCTGCTGAACCGACGCATGCCTGTGGCGAGATCTCCATGGGGTGTCTCCACAACGAAGCTGTAGCGGTCCGGCAGAAGGCACCACGAGTAGACAATCCAGTCCAGGCTCGCGGCTACCTGTGTGAGGACTCCGAGGAACTGCACGACGTCGTCGTCGCTCTGGACGACAGGGCAGCCTGCATGGCCAGTATCGGAGACCAGATAGGTGGCACCTGGGAAGTCGATGCGCAACGGTCGGACCATGAACCCTCCTTTGCTGAGAGGCATGGACGAAAAATCTATCCACACTGCTCACATGTTATCCACAGCAGCGCAACATTTCAATATCCGACTCCCACATGGCGGTCTTCTTCTCCTTCAGCTTGTGCGGCAGTCGGCGGGCACTATACTTGAACCTGTCAGGACAGGAACGGGAGGTTTCGAGTGGCGCATTTCTGGGTGATAGCCGAGTCGTTCGCGATCGTGTTCGTCGTCAAGTTCGTCAACATGGCTCTTCAGACTCTTTCGATGAACTTCCTGATCAAGGGACGCCGACTGTACACGTTCATCTTTGCGTTTCTCGAGGTCATGGTCTATCTGGTCGGCCTCTCTCAGGTCTTGAACAACATGACCATCTACAAGATGCTGGGATATGCTTTCGGGTATGCAACCGATTCCCAACGACAACCCATACCGACTGGCGTATCATTTGCGCGACAGAGGTTTTGGCATCACGACGATCTCCGGTTCGGGTATGGACAGCAACCGCACGATTATCCTGACGACCACAATGCGCAAGAACATCGCCCTCCTCAGCACCTCGCTGAGCGAGCTGGCTCCGGACGCTTTCGTGTCCGTGCTCGACACGCGAACGACGATGGGGGGGCATGTGAATCGAATTCCGAGAGGTTGAACCACGATGAAAAGGAAATTTCTCCACCAAGCAGTCGCACTCGGCCTTGCTTTGCTGCTTGTTGCATTCTCACTCGCCGGCTGTGCCCGCCGCAACACCGTTTCGCTCCGGATCGTCTCTGCATATTCGGGCAAGGGCGTCCCCAACGCCACACTGATATTCACAGGTTCCAGCGGTTCCGAGTCCATCTCCTCTGATGCGACCGGAACGGTTTCGGGACAGGTTCAGGCCGATCGGACACAGGTGGACGTCGAAGCCATAGGCTACCAGAAGGCCTTTGTCCAGGTGGCGGACCTCACGCAATTGCCGACAACTGTCCAGCTGGCTCCGCTCTTTCTGGGCGCCGGGACGGTGACATCCGGCGGCCAGCCTGTATCCGGAGCCTCTGTGACCGTGTGGAACACGACCACGACGACGGAGTCCGCCGGGACGTTCACGTTCGAGGGGCTCGCAGAAGGGACCTACGTTGGCAGAGTCACGAAGCAGGGATATGCCGACGCCACCTTTGACCTGGTCGTCGGCAAGAACGCCAAGGCGGCCAAGGTTGTGCTCCAGGAGGGACAACTCCTGGCGCTCTCCTCTCTTGCCACGCTCCCTGCATACGAGATTACGGCCTCGTACCACCGCACGCTGGGAGGCGAAGAAAGATCGTTCGACGGCCGTGTCGTCAAGAATGGGAGCGACATTCTCGTGATGAGCGGTGACCCCGTGAATCCGATGGCATCCCTCATGGTCCGCGGCGGCACAGGGTACGTGTTCGAGAATGGAGCGTACGTTGCAAGGGGAGAGACGGTGGCTGCGGCTGCGCACATCCTGCAGGAAAGCTGTGAAGGTCTCCTCAGACTGCCGGCGACGTTTTCTCCACGTCTCTTCGCCATTGAGAAGCAGGCACCGGTGCAATTGTTGGGGCAGGCATGTGAGGTCTGGAGCATGAGCGGGCGGTTCACCTTCGAGGGAGAGGCTGTCACGGCCACGGCGACGGTCACCGTCGGTACGACAGGCGTGTTGGCCAGCGTCCCGGTGAAGATCGTCCTCAATGCGCGCTCGGAGTCATTCTTCGATTTTGTCTACGACGCCGTGGTCGAAGTGGTTTCTGTCGACCAGGCACAGGCCGCTGGCCGCTTCCCGGCGCAGTAAGGAACCCGGCATGAGCTTCGTCCATCTGCACCTGCATACCGAATACTCACTGCTGGACGGGATGAACAAGATCAGCCCGCTCGTCGCCCGCCTCAAGGAGATGGGGCAGACCGCGTGTGCCATCACGGACCACGGCAACATGTACGGTGTTCTGGATTTCTACATGAAGATGAAGGACGCCGGGCTCAAGCCGATCATCGGCAGCGAAGTCTACATGGCTCCAAACGGCCGCCTGAACAAGGACAAGGAGGCAGGATTTCCCAATCACCTGATTCTCCTGGCGAAAGACTTCAAGGGCTATCAGAACCTGAGCCACATCGTTTCCATCGGCTACCTCGAGGGCTTCTACTACAAGCCTCGTGTCGACTACGAAATACTGGAGAAATACCACGAGGGGATCATCGCCTTGTCTGCCTGCCTGAAGGGCGAGGTCGCCGAGACGGCCGCGAAGGGTGACGAAGAGAAGGCCCTGACCATTGCCAAAAGGTACCAGGACATCTTCGGCAAAGAGAACTACTTCATCGAGCTCCAGAACCACGGCATCGACGAGGAACTGCGCGCTCTCCCCATCCTTCGCAATGTCGCGAAGCGCATCGGCGCGAAGACAGTAGCCACCTGTGACAGCCACTACCTTCGTGAGGAAGACTATGCCGCGCACGAGGTCCTGCTCTGCGTCCAGACGCTGCAGAAGATGACCGACAAGGACCGCATGAGCTTCAATGGCCCGTACTACCATGTCATGACCGAGGATGAGATGCGCGAGCGCTTGCCCGAAGACGAGGAGGCCATCCAGAATACCCAGCTCGTCGCCGACATGTGCAACGTCGAAATGCCCCTTGGCATCTATCACCTGCCCCGATACATCGAAGAAGGACAGACGACACCATGGGATGCCGAGGTCAACCGCCAGCTGCTGGAGAAGATGACCATGGATGGCGTCCGGCGACTGTACCCTCCCGAACAGCTGGAAGAGGCGACAGCCCGGGCGCGCATGGAGCTGGAGACGATCGAGAAGTGCGGGTTTGTCGACTACTTTCTCATCGTCCAGGACTTCACCCGGTTCGCCCGCCGCAAGGGGATTGCTGTCGGGCCCGGCCGTGGGTCTGCCGCCGGCGCAATCGTCGCCTACGCGACCGGCATCACGGAAGTCGAGCCGCTGCGTTACAACCTGCTGTTTGAGCGCTTTCTCAACGCTTCCCGCATCTCGATGCCCGATATCGACATGGATTTCGAGGATGCGCGCCGGGGTGAGGTTATCCAGTATGTGCGCGAGAGGTACGGTGAATCCTCGGTCGCCCAGGTGGCGACCTTCGGCAGAATGGAAGCCAAGCAAGCCGTCCGTGACGTGGGGCGAGCCTTGGGCATGCTGCCCAAGGAGACGGACCTGATCTCCAAGCTCATCCCGTTCGGCACGGGCCTCGAGGACGCACTTACGACGGTCGAGCAGCTGAAGAAGATGTACGATGATGGCACGAAGCTGAGCGGCACTACAGTCAAGGAGCTGTTCGATACGGCCATGAAGCTGGAAGGCGTCAATCGCAATTTCAGTACCCATGCCGCGGGCGTCGTCATCGCCGACACCGAGCTTACCAACTACCTGCCGCTGCAGCGCGACAAGGACGGCAACGTCATCACGCAGTGGGACCATAACCTGGTCGAGGCGTTTGGACTGCTCAAGATGGACTTCCTTGGCCTCTCATATCTCGGGGTCATCCAGAACACCGTCAAGATGGTCAAGGAGCAGCTTGACGTAACGGTGGACATCAGCCACATCGACACAGAAGAACCGGCCGTGTACAACCTCATCAGCAGCGGCAACACGGTCGGGGTGTTCCAGATGGAATCCAGCGGCATGAAGGCCGTCGCGGCCGGCGTCCGGCCATCCTCCATTGAAGACCTGACGGCCATCATCTCGCTGTATCGCCCCGGCACCATCAAGGCCGGCGGTATCCAGAAGTACATCGACCGCAAGAATGGCAAGGAGAAGGTCAACTACTACCATCCCAGCATTGAGAGCGTCCTTAAGCCGACCTACGGCATCATCGTGTACCAGGAACAGATCATGCAAATCGCCAACCGCATGGCCGGTTTCACGATGCAGGAAGCAGACATCCTGCGCAAGGGCGTCTCCAAGAAGAAGGCGGACATCCTGGCCAAACAGAGGGCCATCTTCGTCGAGAAGTCAATCGAGAAAGGCGTCCCGAAGAAGACGGCCGAAGACGTGTTCGCCCTCATCGACTTTTTCGCCGGCTACGGGTTCAACAAATCCCACGGGGTCGCCTATGCCATCATGGTCTACCGCACGGCGTGGCTCAAGGTCCACTATCTCATCCAGTACCTGACGGCCCTCATGAATTCGGGCATCGATACCGAAGACCGTCTCAAGGAACTCGTCGCCGAGTGCCGCAGCAAGAATATCCCTATCCTTCCACCGGATATCAACAAATCCGACAAACTGTTCGCGGTGGAGACGCAGGCCGACGGTTCTCAGGGCATCCGGTTTGGTCTGCTTGCCATCAAGAACCTCGGTTCAAAAGCGATCGACGAGATCATGGAGGAACGGTCTAGCCGCCCTTATTCGACGTTCAAGGACTTCCAGCGACGTTCTGGGGGCAGCAAGGTCAACCGCAAGTCCGTCGAATGCCTCATCAAGGCTGGGGCGTTCGAGACCCTGGGTGAAGACCGCGTGACCGTCCTTGGGGAGTTCAACAACCAGAACGGCAAGGCGCCTGTGGCTGAAGATGCCGGGACAGGCCTGTTTGGTGGCTCGGTGGGCGAACCTGGAACCCCCGCTTCCTCCTGCGATACGGCAGGCGCGGCGGCGATGGAAAAGGAAGCGTTTGGGTTCTTCTGCTTCTGCAGCCCCTTCCAGCAGTACGAGCCGTTGCTCGCAAAGTACAAGGCGAAGCGTGTCTCCGAGTGCGCCGACTTGGAGGACGGGACGACTGTCATGGTCATGGGCCTCCTCACATCGGCGAAGACCGCCAAGTCCAAAGCGGGGCATGCCTACGGAAAGTGCTTACTCGAAGACGACAGCCGCAAAGTGGAACTGATAGTGTTCGAGTATGTCCTCGGGCAGTTCCAGCCGTGTTTCGACCGCGAGGGCGCCATCGTCCTCGAGGCGAACGTGCGCATGGACGGCGACGTATTGTCTCTGACGGCCAAGAAGTTCATCGACTTCGTGACGCCCGAACAGGCAGAAGGCTCAAAGCCGGTTGCGGTAGCACATCCAGTGCTCAAGCTCACCATGACGGAGCAGCAGGTGAACGGTGAGACACTCAAGAACGTCCTCCTCCTCACTCACCACTACCCAGGCAAGGAGCACTGGCGCATCCTGTACCACAACACCATCGACCACTGCCTCGAGGTCGGCAACAAGCACTGGGTCACCATTACCCCCGAGCTCCTGAAGGGACTTGCCGAGATCCTTGGCGCCACCGGGGTGGACTACTCGTAGCGACGAGTCTGAGGGCTTCGTCAAGTTGTAAAGGAAGTCGAGGTTGTCATTCCGACATTCATAGGTATACTATTTGATGTAATGTCATGAACGTGACAAGCAACTGAGCGACATGACGTCCGGAAGCCCTGCTTTCGGACGTTTCATATTGGTGGAAACGAAAAGTGGGCGCGCGAGCGGGCCACTTTTTTGCTTCCCATGGAGAGATGTATGGACACGAGATTCGCGGACATAGTGCAGTTGGAAGTGGCGAAGAGCAATACCACGCTCGTCGCCATCGAGAACGCTCCAGGCATGGTAAGCGTCGTACTCATGACACCCGGGAAAGACATCTCGGTCGATGAGCTCGAGAGCGTCAGCCGGGCGATCAGCCATGCGTTCATCGAGCTGTACGGCGACGACTATTTGCCGGCGTTCGAGGTGACAAGCCCCGGACTGGACCGGGTTCTCAAGACACAGCGGGAGCTGGAGCTGTTCGCTGGCAGGTTTGTGCGCGTAACGATCAAGGAGTCCAGGGAGCCGATCATTGGAATTCTGGGAGTATCCGATGGGAGCAACGTACACGTGATGGTGCTCGGCCTGGACCGCGCGTTCGAACTGCGACAGGTGACGAAGATCTCGTTGTGGGACGAGATACTGGGAGGTGCACGTGAGGGATGAGATTCAGAGTGCCATCTACGAGCTGGAGAAGGAACGCGGAATCTCCAGGGAATACATCGTGACGGCGATCAAGGAAGCCTTTGAGGCGGCATACCAGCAGCAGTACCAGAAGGACAACTTCCTGGTGAAGGCTGACACGGGTACCGGCCTTGTGCGGCTCTATTCGCGCAAGACGGTTGTAGCCAAAGTCACGGACGGCGACACTGAGATCACGCTGAAGGAAGCTCGCAAGGTGGAGCCGGAAACCAAGACCGGGGACGACGTGCTCATCCAGGTCAAGATCGAGCAGTTGCCTCTGTCGGTGATCGTGAAGGCACGCAAGTTCATCGACGACAAGATCAAGGAACGTGAGAACGATCTGGTATATGAGCGCTTTCACTCACAGGTGGGCACACTGGTCAACGGCGAGGTCCTTCGCCAGAACAAGGAAGGATTGCTCATCAACCTTGCCCGGTGTGAAGGCATCATGCCCAAGGATCAGCAGATCCCCGGGGAACGGCTGCGCTTTCAGGGTGTCGCCAAGGCGCTCATCCTGTCAGTCGACAAGTCGGCCCAGGGACCACGTGTGGTCCTGACGCGGTCACATCCGGATTTCATCCAGCGTCTTGTAGAGCTTGAGGTCCCCGAGGTCGGCTCAGGCCTCGTGGAGGTCAAGCGGATCGTCCGCGAGCCGGGCCAGCGCGCAAAGGTCGCTGTCTTCAGCCGTGATCCGAAGATCGATCCCGTGGGCGCTGTCATTGGGCCGATGGGTGGACGCATCCGCGCTGTATCGCGCGAGATCGCGTTTGAGCACATCGACGTCATCCGATACGATCCAAATCCCGCGAAATACGCGATCAACGCCTTCAGCCCCGCCAAGGTGCTGGATGCAGAACGCAGGCCGGAGGACGGCACCTTTGTGGTGCACGCCACGGCCGAGGCGTTTCCCGTTGCCCTGGGCAAGGGTGGGGTCAACGTCCGGCTCGTAGAGCGGCTATTGGACGCGAAGGTGGAACTCGTTCAGGTAGAGGAAGGGCAGCCGCAGGCGACCCCAACCCGTGAGGCAGGTGAGACGCATGAAGAAAGTACGAATCTATGAGCTCGCTAAGGAACTGAATCTGAAGTCGCCGCGCATGCTGGAGATCTTGGCCAAGCTGGGAGTTCCGGTGAAGGGCGTCGTCGGCACGATCGAAGAAGAAACGGCAAACCTTGTCAAGGAAATTGTCGACAAGGAGAAGGCCGCCTCGCTGGAGGGCAAGAAAGGGACTCCAAAGGCAACCAAGGCAGCTCCAAAGGCCGCACCTGAAAAGGAGAAGGAGAAACCGACGCCCGCACCGGTCGAACCTGTCATCACCGTCGAGAAGCCCAAAGCATTTGGCGAGTCTGTTACTTATACTGCCTTCGCCAGGCAGTTTGACCTCAAGCAGCACGAACTCAACACAATGATGCTCAAGAACGGAATCCCGGTGCGCGAGTGCGGTCTGCTGGATCCTGGCGATGCCAACTATCTCGCCCGCATCCTTGGCGAGAACTATGTCCAGCCGTCGGAGAAGTTTATGAAGTCCTTCGAGACGCGCCCGCCTGTCGTGACGGTCATGGGCCATGTTGACCATGGCAAGACGACCCTACTGGATTTTATCCGCAAGAGCAGCGTCGCCAGCCGCGAAAAGGGCGGCATCACCCAGAAGATTGGCGCCTACGAGGCCGAGGTCAAGGGCAAGACCATCATCTTCATCGATACCCCAGGCCACGAGGCATTCACATCGATGCGTCTCAAGGGCTCGCAGGTTACCGACGTGGTCATTCTTGTCGTCGCTGCAGAAGAGGGTGTCAAGGAACAGACCCTCGAGGCGCTTGATCACGCGAAGGCGGCCAAAGTCCCGATCATCGTTGCCATGAACAAGATCGACAAGCCCGAGGCGAACCCTGAGCGCGTCAAGCAGCAGCTGGCGGACCGTGGCCTGCAGCCGGACGACTGGGGTGGAGACACCGTCTTCCTTCCCGTGTCGGCCAAGACCGGCAAGGGTGTGGACGAACTGCTGGACATGATCCTCCTGCAGGCAGAGATGGCAGGACTCAAGACCCGGGCCTCTGTCGAAGCGTCCGGCTCCGTCATCGAGGCACGCGTGGACAAGAACATCGGCGTCCTGACTCGCCTGCTCGTACAAACCGGAACACTCCATGTTGGTGACGATATCCGTGTCGGCGACTGCGTCGGCAAGATCAAGCGTATGACCAACGAGGCGGGCGCGAACCTGCGCGAAGCGAGAGCGCTCATGCCTGTTGAGGTCATGGGCCTGTCGGAACTGCCCGAGGCTGGTGAGGTTTTCCATATGGTGGAAGACGTCGACGCGTGCCGCATGATCATCGACGACAAGCGTCAGAAGGACCGCCTGGCGTTCCTGGCGCAGGAACAGAAGAAGCCGCTGACGCTGGACGAGCTGTTTACCGAAGAAGAGGCGCTGGACAAGAAGAAGCTCACCCTCATCCTGAAAGCGGACGCGCTCTCCACACTGGACGCCGTCAAGTTCGAGCTGAGGAAGGTCAAGACCAAGACCATTCCTCTCGAGATCCTGCACGAGGGCACTGGTGGTATCACGAAGTCTGACGTCCTGCTGGCTTCCGCCAGCAATGCCGTCATCGTCGGCTTCAACGTCGTTCCTTTGGCGGAAGCGCTCAAGGTCGCCGCAACCGAGAAGGTTCAGATCCGTACCTACGATCTCATTTTCGAGCTGGGCGATTCCATCGACAAGATGATCGCCGGGCTGATCAAGCCGGTCTTCGAAGAGATCGTGCAGGGTCGCGCCCGCATCAAGGACGTGTTCAAGATCACCGGTGTCGGCGCCATCGCCGGCTGTCTGGTCGAAGACGGCAAGATCATCCGCGGCGCCAAGGCCCGGGTTGTCCGCAATGCCGTCGTCGTATATGCCAACTCCAGCATCTCCTCGCTGAAGCGCTTCAAAGAAGACGCAAAGGAAGTCCTCAAGGGCTACGAGTGTGGTATGGGCCTGCAGAACTTCAACGACTTCAAGGTCGACGACATCATCGAGACCCTGGTGATGGAGGAGAAGAAGCCGTAAGGCAGGGTCTTCCTCGTTTTCGCCGAACAACAACCACCCCCTGAGCATGTTAGTCCAATGCGAAGGGTGCTTTCGCGCCGGGCGTTCATCGTCCGGCGCCCTTTCATGCCCGACAAACCGTGTGGGTTTACGCAGGGATTCCGTGGTATACTTATGGTGTAACACCTACCACGTGGGGGTGCTGGGGTTCGACAGATACGTGAGGTGCAGGGTTGCAGGTAGAGGACGACAGTTGGCCTCTTTAAACATCTGTCACAAAAAAACAAGCCAATAACAATTACGCTCTAGCTGCCTAAGCGCGGCTAGCGTT
>JAPLGH010000077.1 GCA_026390285.1 Caldisericota bacterium | reverse complement strand
TTGAGGCCGGCTGTCACCCGTTTCTTGCCTGATACGTCGTGCCTTGGATAGCCTATGATGACCTGCATCAGTTCCCTGTCGCTGCCAACTGCAAGGACCTCGTCACCGGGGAGCAATACAACGCCATCACTGACTTCGAGCATGTATGTCTGGTACGACTTAGCTGAGCGAGCGCTCAAATAGCGCAATGATGAACAGCTCGCCGGCAACATATAGGTGGGATCATTCATGAGTGGTCATTCTCCTCAGTTCCAACAGAGCGTTTGTCAGGACAAGTTCGGGGTTCACGTTCTGTTCCACGTGCTTCAGGCGCTCCCCCAGATGATCCAGAAAGAGCCCGACCCTGGACTCGTCCAGCACGAAGTTCACACGGGCCAGTTCAGGTTCAGTCGAGAGTGATATGCCCGCAAGAGGGGGAACCTTCCCCCTCGCTCGCAGAACGCTGTTCATAAAAAGCGCAAGCGTCCGCAAACCCGCCGTCGCATTATCCCGAAGACTGTTTTGACTTCTCATCCTGAGGAGACGCCCGACGGTCTCAGAGAGGCTTACGTTCGCCTTGGCAAAGTCCAGCAGAACCTCGAGGCTGGTATCCTCGCCGGTCGCGGATGCCGCATCATGAAGATTAGCCATCTTGGCACTCCGCTCGACCTTCATGATCTGGACCCGCGATCGAATTGTGGGAAGAACTCGCCTGCTGTTCTGAGAAAGCAGCAGGAAGACATTCCCCGGGACAGGTTCTTCGATGGTCTTGAGAACCCGGTCGGCCGCAACATCGGTAAAAAAGTCCACTCCACGGAAGACGCTTACCTTGAGGCAACTCGATGCGGTCTTCACCGATGCATATAAGATGAACTGGTCGACGGCGTCTATGTTAAGGGTCCCCGAGTCTCCAAAAATCCTGATGTTTGACGAACCTCCGGCATCTACTTGCCGGCACGACGAACACGTGTCACAGAATTCACCTGGACCATGGTCGCCCCGGCAGTTGCCCGACTTGGCAAGAGCTGCAGCCAACGCGAGCTTGGCGTCCTCGTCTCTGCCTACAAGAAGATAAGCATGTGCCAGCTTGTGAGAGACAAGCGCCGCCTCGAGACATCTAGTGGCCAGACAGTCACCGACTGCGTCGCCTATCCGTTTCGCCGACACCGGCTATGTCCCCCGCTTCACTGTCTCTGTTTCTCTCACATTCGTCTCCGCCAGCCTGTCAACATCTGCTCGAGGCTGCCGACGTCAAGTATACACGCCACTCCCTGACAGTGCAATGAGAGAATTCCAGGCTGACAATGAACAAACGGGCCGGCAGAGTCCCGGCCCGTCTTGCATACACTGCATCGTGGCTACTTCTCGATATCGGCCAACTGCTTGTAGAGCTTCCGCTGCTCAGCAGTAAGAGTCTTGGGGACCCCGATCTCGATACGGACGATGTAGTCACCCCGGCGTCGTTCTCCGACCGCCTGAGCTCCTTTGCCACGAATCCGTACCTCGGCACCATACTGACTTCCGGCCGGGATCGTCACGCTCTCTGTTCCGCCTTCGACGAGAGGAACCGCGATGGTCGTCCCAAGTGCTGCCTTGGCTGACGACACCCGGACCGTGTAACGCAACGAACTCCCTTGCCGTTCAAACCGGGAATCATGCTGGACGGTTATGAACAGGTACAGGTCTCCGGCCTGGCCACCATGCCTGCCGGCATCTCCCTGTCCTGCGATGCGAACCTTCATGCCACTGTCGACACCAGCCGGAATCGTCACCTCTATGGTCTTGTCGGCCTTCGTGACGCCAGAACCCTTGCAAGCTGGACATGGTGACTCTATGACCCTGCCTTCACCCCGACACGTGGGACAAACCCCCGCCGTGACGACACGCCCGAAGATGGTGTCTTGAACCTGACGAACCTCACCCGCTCCATTGCACGTGGGACACACCTTCGGAGACGTGCCTGGGGCAGCCCCAGTGCCGTGACAGGTCGCACACGTATCGTATCGCCTGACCTGGATTTCCTTCTTGACACCAAAAACGGCCTCTTCCAGTGTAAGCGTCATGTTGACGCTGAGGTTGCGTCCGCGTGGTGTCTCCTCGGCCTGCTGACGACCAAAACCCCCCATAAAACTCCCAAAGAGGTCTCCAATGTCAAAACCCCCGAACGTCTGGCCGGAACCACCACCCTGAGAGGCCCAGGCCTGACCTGCTCCGGGGAAACCAGCAGGGCCCGCCTTTCCGTAGGCATCATACTGCTGC
>JAPLGH010000038.1 GCA_026390285.1 Caldisericota bacterium | reverse complement strand
GGCGCCGATCCCGGCTGAGGTGGCGAGCGACAATGGCATGCTGATTATCGAATACCCTGATGTCAACTGGAACCGAGTGTACTACGCCGTGGATGCGGCGTTCGGAACGGTGCTTGGAAGTCTGCGTGCAGACAAGACTTCGGTAACAAGCTTTGACACAAAGGGAAAGCAGGGCTCCTCTCTCCCCTTCAAGAATGCGTCAGACAACATCTCTCTTCCTTCAGTCGACCTCTTTCAATAGGACATTTCCTGGACATCACCGAAAGGCTTGCCCCTGTTCATGCCATAGCCGGATCAGCCATTCTGGTCCGGCTATGGTGACCGGGCTCCATTCACCATTGGATCAAGGAGCGGGAGGCTATTCGTGAGTGATCAGGAAGACCCCATGAGAACCACAGTCAAACCGGTGCACCCATGGACGACCATGGATAACGAGAACTCACGAAGAACGAGGATCGAAAGATGGTTGTTTGGAGCCATGTTCTTGTGGCCAGTCATCTTGTTGGTGTGCGATGCTGTTGGAAACTGGATGCACAGTGGATATCCTTACTACATGGCGGAGTACATAGGGTCCCCCATCTTCGCAGCAATCCTTGCGGGGATTGCCTTATGTAACTATCCTGCTTCACGACGCTTCCTGAAGTGGCTTGCTACCGTCATTCTTATTGTGACCCTCTACCTCGGAGTGATGGTCTATGGTGATTCACTGTATCATGGATTCTGGTGGTTGGAAAGCGCACTTCGGTCACCCGTCTTCTGGCTCTATTTGGTCCTTGTGGTCCTGAGCGTAACATACCTTATCGTACCACAGAGAGTATGGGGACGGCTCGGAGATAGAGTGAGACCTTTGTGGAAGAGAATCAGGCATCACCGTGAGGATACCCATAATGGAAAGTGATATGTTTCCAGGGACTGAGGACGATACTCCTGCGACTCCGGCAACTATTCTTGAGAGGCGACTCATTTGGCTCTTCCTCTTATGGCCGGCGGCGTTGCTGGCTATCCGAATGCTGGCCGTGTACACGAACCGCGGCAATCTCCTCAATAGCCCTTTGTTATGGCTGTATGAGATCGGAACGATGCTATCACCCGTTGTGGCAGCAGTTCTCGTCGTGATTGCCCTGCGTCATCATCCCGTGTTGCACCGCTTTCTGAAGGTTGCTGTCGCATTCTCACTCTTTCTGATGGTCCTGACAAACCACACGTCTGCTACAATCGCAAGTCATGGGGGTTTCTTCCAGGCGTGGACGAAGGAGTACAATCTCTATCCGTTTCTGCCTCTGGCAGACAAACTGGCAGGTCTCTTCATGAAATATGTTACGCTACCCACATTCCTCGGACCGCTCACTGACCAGAACATGCCTCTCCTGTTGCTCTATATGGTGGTTTCACAGTATTCGCTGCTGACCAGTCCGTACTTCCTCGTGTTCCTGGTCATCTCTCCTTCTTTTTTTGCTCTGCCCCTCTTCTGGCTGTGGATGCTCCTGAGTGTGCTGTACGTCGTGCTGCCACCAAGGGCTTGGAAGTGGTTGGCAGCAACACTGCAAAGCGGCTGGTCAGCAATTCGTCGACGGAAAGTCCGCTAGCAGCCGCCGCTCCAGCCGGACCAACTCGGATGTTGTGAGTGTTGGCCATAGCAATACTCGGACGCAAGTCCGTGGTTTGGATTGGTGTCCAAAAGCCTCAGCTCTTCAGCCCGGAGGCTCCTGCTCCTTGTTCTCTGGAGTTCACTTTGCCGGCCAGTTGTCCACAAGCTCCACTGATGTCGCTGCCGAAACTGGCTCTGCGGGTCCAGGCGATCTCTCTCTTGGTCAGGACTTCCTCGAATGCCCTCAAAGAAGCAGGTCTGGGGACTTTGAATTGGTCCGGGTGGCCACTGCTGTCGTTGACAGGGTTGTAGATGATGAGGTTGACCACGCTGAGGCGAAGAACCTGCTTGTACTTGTGGATGAGGTCGGCGAGTGCGTCGGCGTTACGAGAGCTGTCATTCAGTCCCCCCAGCAGCAGGTATTCAATTATCAGTCTCCTGTTCGTCTTCGCGACGTACGCATCGAGAGCGGGCATCAACTGGTCCAAAGGGAATGTCCTGTTGATCGGCATCAGGATGGAACGCAGACCGTTGACGGGAGCATGTAGCGAGATAGCCAGGTTGACCTGCCAGTCCTCGGCCGCAAAGCGCTCAATCCCCCACTCGTCGAAACTGAGATGCGTCGCTGCCCCAGGTTGAAGCCGTCCTTGTCGTTCAGCAGCAGGATAGCGTTCTTGACGTTGTCATAATTGAGGAAAGGCTCGCCCTCGCCCATGAAGACCACGTTCGTGACCCTCTCCCCTTTGGACTTCAGGTCACGGGCAAAGTACAGCACCTGCTCGACAATTTCAAGCTGGGTCAGGACTCTCTTGAAGCCCAGATGCCCGGTGGCACAGAAGGAACAGTTGAGCTGACAGCCAGCTTCGGTGGAGACGCACACGGTACGGGTGCCATCCCCGTAGGGAATGAGGACACTCTCGATGGCTGCATCGTCGAGCGTGCCAAAGACGGCCTTCACCGAGCCATCCACCGATCGCCGCTCTGTCCTGAGAACGAGTTCGTTGAAGGGCATGCGGTGATCCAGTTCGTTCCTCAAGGTCAGGGGGATGTTGTCAATGGAACCAAAGCCATCCTTGAGATCCCTGTAGACGGCTAATTTGATCTGCTTGAAACGGTACGCAGGCTGTCTCAGCTCTTCCAGGGCCGTCTGAAGCTTCTCAAGATCCATGAATCAACTATAGCCTCTTCTTGCTAAATCTCAGGGGGGATTCCGCAGACAGCTTGCGTTACTGCTATTTCGCTGTGGCGTCTATTGCCACCCACGTGGCTCCGCCATCTGTTGTCGTGAAGAGCTTGCCGCTTTCGTCAACACCCCAGCCGGTCGTGGCATCGATGAAAGAATAGGTTCTGACGTCCGGATTGTTCCAAGCGGGCCCCATGGTCCAGGTGCCGCCGTCGTCGGCGGTGTGGTACGACTGCATCACGTGCTTACCGTCCTGCACGAAATCCAGCATAACAACACCATTCTTCTTCTGTTCTCCAAAGAATACCGGGGGATAGGCGTCAGCATAGTAATCGTTCGCAGGGGACAAGCCCTCATATACCGCGGGAACAGGCAGTGACCACAGTTTCCATGTCAGGCCACTGTCCATTGTCTTGAACATCAGCACAAACGTGTATGCACTATAGGAGCACGTCACAAATCCGGTTTCGGGCGTGGAGAACGTCATGCCGGTTGGATAGCCCGCTACTCCGTTCATCGTTCCAGCTACATCCGTCATGCCTGTGATATCCCGGACAAAGGAGAAGGTCTTGCCACCGTCGGTCGTCCGGTAGAGCGATTTTGCCATCTGTCCAGCTCCAGGCGTCCCCGTGATCATGAGGTAGCCGTTCGACGAATCAGCGAAGCTGATCTTGAGGCCGCCGACGTCACCCTGTTCCCAATCCAGCTTGGTGACGATATTGGTCCTGTCCCAAGTCGAGCCACTGCTGACAGTGCGGTAGACCACAATCTGTGGCTGATTGTCAGTGCCGGCATTCGTTGCGACAAACGCCGTCTGTTTGTCGAGAAAACAGGTGCCAATCGCGGGGACGGTCTGTCCAGATAAGGGCGCCTGAAAGATGAAAATGTCGGTCCACGTAGCTCCGCCGTCCTCAGTTCTGAAGATCTGGTCGTCCCTGGTCAATGCCCATCCGACCTTGCCACCTATCATCGTGATCTGCGAAAGATCCCCTGGTTGTGTCATGACGGCTGCTCGTTTCGACCTAGCGAGAGTTGCCACGATCACAGCTGCCACCGCCAGCGTGGTAACCACCGAAACGACAACTGCTGTTCCTGTCTTCCTGTTCACTGAAATCGCCTCCAGGCGTCTGTTGGGAGTTTGTCCCGTTACTTGGCCTTTGCCTGATTTGCTACGGCAGCGGCAGCTTTGGCTGCAGCCTCAGGATCACCAAGATACGTGTGGCTGATGGGCTTGAGGTGTTCGTCCAGCTTGTACAGGAGCGGGATGCCCGTCGGGATGTTCAGCTCGGTGATGTCGTCGTCGCTGATGCCGTCGAGATACTTGACGAGGGCACGGATCGAGTTGCCATGCGCAGTGACGACGACCTTCTTGCCGGCCTTCACTGAGGGAGCAATCGTCCCTTCCCAATACGGAACGAAGCGCGCAACGGTATCCTTGAGGCATTCAGTCAGAGGAAGATCAGCTTCAGGAACGTCGGCGTAGCGTGGATCGTGTCCCGGCCAGCGCTCATCGGTCTTGAGAAGGGCGGGCGGCTGCGTGCTGTAGCTGCGCCGCCACAGCTTGACCTGGACATCGCCATACTTTTCGGCTGTCTCGGCCTTGTTGAGTCCCTGCAGGGCTCCATAGTGACGCTCGTTGAGGCGCCAACTGCGCACCTCCGGGACCCACATGAGGTCCATCTCGTCGAGGACAATCCACAGGGTGCGGATAGCGCGCGTCAGGACGGACGTGTACGCCAGGTCGAAGGCGAACCCACTCTCTTTCAGGAGCTTGCCTGCATCGTGTGCCTCAGCAACGCCCTTGTCAGAAAGATCGACATCGGTCCACCCGGTGAACCGGTTCTCTTTGTTCCATGTACTTTCGCCATGTCTCAGCAACACTACTTCATACATGCAATTCCTCCTCAAGAGTTCTATTTGTATTCAGCATACCAGCTTTGCACGGAAGACATCGTGAACCCTCTGTGGAAACGTTCTACTTCATGCCTGCGCGACAGATCGTTCCAGACGTCCGCGCACGAGAAGAAGCGGGATGACCGCGACCTGCACGGCGATGCCGGGAAGGCCTGTGACAACGCTGGCAACAACGTAGGCAACCGGTTCGGCCTTCAGCCCGATAAGCGGTCCCAGCAGGGCGACTACGAGACCCAATGCGATTCTGCCGGCAGCCATTGCAAGGAGGAGCGACCAGATCGGCACAAGTCGCCTCTGGCGACGTCCAACTCCCGCAACCAGGCCGTAGACGGCCAGCTCGACGACCATGGGCAGCAGGATGGCGACCGCGGGCATGCCCGTCATGAGCGTGCTGAGCACAGGAGTGGTAATACCGAGGAAGGTCCCTGCAACGAGGCCCAGCAGAAGTCCACCAAGGAGAACGGCATAGTGCATCGGGAGGGGGTCCTGCCGCCTGCCGCTCCGAACAGGGAGTGAAACACCATTGGCAGCAGCAACCCAACGGCTAGCAACAGGCCAGTCGTCGTCAGGGTTCGGACAGGAAAGCGTCGTGTCATTCATGCCTCGGGGTCAAGAGGGATGGGTGCCTCTTACTATAGGAACTGCCCTCCAACTGTCAACCCGGACCTGGGGACTTGTCCTGCTGCACAGGGGGCGGTGGTGGCGTGAGGGTGACCTGCGGGGGAGCGGGGGGCTGAACAACACTGCCACGTCCGCCACTCATGGACGTCACGTAGATAGCGACACCCGCCGCGATAAGAAGCACCGGCAGGACGATGCGTCCAGCCGCACCAAGTCGGAAACCGCTGATTCCGAGCACGACTTCAAAGAAGACCGCGAACGCGAGGAAGAGAACAATTGCGACCCGCAGAGTCTTCTCCGCAGAGCGCACTGCTACCGAATTGCCCGTGCGCTTGCCCCACAGGTACTGGCCGAGACCGATGCTGCCAGGAAACAGAAGAGCCCACGCATATGCCCAGCTCTGCCATTGCCCTGTGACATTCTGGACGAAGAGGATGATGCCCGTTACGGCCACGATGCAGCCAAAGGTGACCAGACCCTCGTTGCCACGGTGTGTATCGCGGAAGCCGAGCGCCATGATGATCCCGCCGGGGACGATGATCCAGAAGGGCCATAGCCAGTCCCCAAGGTTGATATGAATGAACCTGGCGATCAGGGTCCAGGCTCCCACGGCCAGAAGCAAAAGCCCGAGGGCTCTCGTGTTGCGTTCGTGCTGTTCATCATTGTTCATCTCGTACCCCCTTGTGCGGGCTGCCAGAAGACCGGGCTCAGTACAGTCTCATTGGTGAGCCAAGTCGCGCGCCATTCACCTCGTATACGGCAGGCGGGCCAGCCAGGTTACAGCCGGGTTTCGGCCTGTCCAGACAGGCAGAGCTCCAGCTCGTGCACCCAGCGTTGAGCCCGTATGGCGATGATACCTGCTCCTGCTGCAGCGGGATCGAGAAAACTGAGCGTATTCTCCAGGACAGTCGATGTCCTCAGCATGCGGGCAACATGTTTGAATGCTGGTCCCGGAGCATTGCGGTAGCTGCAGAACAATGCCACGTGCTTATGAGCAAGGGGGGCTGTCCATATGTAGCTGCGAAGGGCGGGGCTGAACGTACCAAGCCACACTGGACTGCCCAGCATGATGAGGTCATAGGTTGAAGCGTCGTGTTCGAACGGGATCAGTATAGGCTTCTGAGACAGCAGGAGATGGCGCAGTGCCCAGAAATAGTGCCGTGCCCCCGTTCCAGGAGGCTCGCCCACAGCACGAAGTTCCTCCAGATCAGCTTGTGCTGCCTTGGCAAGCTGTTGGGCGATGGCCCGTGTGTGGCCGGCGGAAGAGTAGTACACAATCAGGACCTTAAGCGGTATTCCTGCAACCTGCAAGCGTTCCTCCCCGTGGATCATCTTCTTTCGAGGCAAAGTATAGGCGGCTTTTCTCTGCTTGCCAGAACGGCTGCGGCCACACTGAGCATGATACAGCCACGTCAACTGATTCAACGTTTGCACAAAGGTCTTGACGCGTTTTTTTTGGAATTGTATACTTAACTATGGCAAGATGGGACAAGCCAGAATTGTGTATGGAGGTCGTCGGTGCTTACAGGTAAAGTCAAGTGGTTCAACGCAGAGAAGGGTTATGGCTTCATCACTCGTGATGACGGCGAGAAGGACGTTTTCGTC
>JAPLGH010000082.1 GCA_026390285.1 Caldisericota bacterium | reverse complement strand
CCAACCTTCTTCAACTCGTTATGCCGTCATCGTGGAAGACGGCACTTCACTTCGAAGTGGTGCGGGGACAACGTTCGCGCGCCTGACGACAATGAAGGCCCGGACGTCCTTGCGCATCCTTTCAGAATCCAAAGACGCTGGTGGCAAGATCTGGTACAAGGTGGACTGTACGTCTCTTAAGCTCAAGCAGACCAGCGGCTACGTAGCCTCGTGGGTTGTGAAGGTACAGACAGTTGAGGCTAGCCTCGTGGGTTGTGAAGGTACAGACAGTTGAGGCTCCTCCGTCTACTCCAACGACGTTCACCGCATCGGCTCTCCTGGCTCTCTGGAAGCCGAAGCTTCCGCAGTCGACGAAGACAGTGGATATATCGAACCTTCGCAACGGACCTTCAGTTACGTTCGACCGCCTGGGTGTCCTGCCCTCAGGAACTAGCATTGTGATCACTGCCTACTCCATGAACGAACAGAAGGAGACCTGGTGCCGAGTGACTTCGGCTGACAAGACTGGGTGGGTCTGGGCATCGTTGCTCAGCGTCTGGGAGAGAATACCAAGCGCATTTCTGGCCGCGACAGGAGGGAAGATCCTTGTCTCCGTGGGCGCATCCACACAGTTGGTAGCATCGCCCTTCGCTGCCGGGACCGATGGGTCGCTTCCTGCCGACGGCAAGTCCGTTGTCGGTGTTGCCACAGATGGCAAACAGGTGTTCCTCGAAGTGTCCTCCGATGCTTCGTCCCAAGCTTGGATGGCGATGTCTGACGGCATGGTAGTTGGTGGAATCGGTCCTGGAGGTGCCGTCTGCAGTCTAACCGGCATCGAGTTGGTATCGTCGAATGGCTGGACCGAGATCACCATGCACATTGATGGGGACAAAAGTGGGTTGTCGATAGTTCGGGGACATACGCCTGAACGCGTCGAAGTCTCGCTGCCAAGGTTGGTGCAGTCTGCACAGGCAAGCGTTGCAGGCGTGCCGACGAAACAGGTGTCCGCCGTCAAGGTATGGGCAAGCTCGGCAGGCTTCGTGTCTAACGTCGTCATCTATCTTGCCGGGGCGGACACTAGTGTGAAGCAATCGACCAGCATGTCGACCGTGCAACTGGCGATAAGTGCTCCTGGATCGACTGAGCCATCAAAGGCCGTCTTTCTACGGGGCGAGCTGCTGTCCGGCAGCGAAGAGACTTTTTTTGCGGAAGGGGTTACGTTCGTACCCCTTGTCGACGTCGCGAACGCCTATGACATGTTGCTATCCTGGGACGCGGCCAATCAGCAGACGAGTCTGACACTCGGAGATCGGCAGTATGTCTTGAAGGAGGGACTGCGCACCCTGAAGATTGCTCAGGGCACCAACCACTGGAGCGAGGAGATGGTCGTTGCACCAAGGATCCTGAGCGGCCTGCTCTATGTTCCGGTGGCCACAGTGGCGCATGTGTTTGGCCTTGAGGCGTCTGGAGATGCTTTGCGTGTGTATCTTGACCCAATCATTTCGTCCATTGTGCTTGCAGGTACCTCTGACAGTAAATCGGGAAGCATCACGATTACTTCGGCCAGTGACCTGAGGGTGACGAAGACGGCCGACGGCGACTACTGCGTGTTCCGGCTGGAAGGGGTCGCGGCCTCGGCGGTAGCCGGCAATCGATCGCTTTCGACCTGGGCCACCGTTTCAGCAAGGCAGCGCCTCAATGATGTTGCTCCGTCCGTCGAGTTGCGCTTGCATGCTCCGGACTCCATGGCCGATGTGCAAAACCCGGGAACAGGGATCTATGTTATCGTACTTTCCAATGCCACGAGTGGCAAGCTCGAAGGGAGGAAAGTCGTCCTCGATCCTGGCCATGGCTACATGTCATCGACAGGCTACTTTGACGCCGGGGCCATCGGCTCTTCCGGGACGAAAGAATCCTCGGTGAACCTATCGATCGCGCTCAAGGTGAAGGCATTGCTCGAAGCCGACGGTGCAATTGTCGTTGTGACACGGTCGGATGATTCGTCAAAAGACAATCCTGACCTCACGAAGCGGGCGCAGATAGCCAATAGCTCTGGGGCGGATCTCTTTCTGTCGATTCACCAGAATGCCACGGATGCGGGACCATCAATTGGAGGCACTGGAACCCACTACTGGTTCGACCAGTCGAAGGTCTTTGCCACGCTGGTCCAGAAACATCTTGTCCTGGCTCTGGGAAGAACGGATCGAGGGACGGAGAAGACGTCGTTATACCTGGTGTCCCACATCGATACCATGCCGGCTGCCCTGGTGGAGTGCGCGTTTATCAGTAACAGTGAAGAGGAGCGTCTTCTCCGCGAGGACGCCTTCCAGCAGAAGGTAGCCCAGGGTATCGCAGACGCCATCGTCGAGTACTTCAGCAAGTAGAGACCTTGATGGAATCCTACATCGGGGTGTTCGATTCAGGAGTCGGAGGGCTGGCGGTCGTCCGGGAGCTGAAGAACCGGCTGCCACGAGAGGCCGTCATGTACATCGCCGACTCCCGTTTCTTCCCGTATGGAACCAAGCCAAGGGACCAGGTGATCAGCAGGGCAACAGCCCTCGTCGGATTTCTGGAGGCTCACGGAGCCCGAATGGTCGTCGTAGCTTGTAACACGGCATCGAGCGCCATTTTCCCAGACATCCAGCATCGTGTGGACGTCCCGATCCTGGGGATGATTTCTGCTGGTGTCAAGAGCGCCCAGCTGGCGACCCGGAATGGACGAGTCGCTGTTCTCTCAACCCCTGGGACAGCACGGAGCCATGGCTATCTCAGAGCCATGGGCCTGCTGGATCCGACGGTAGAAATGATCGAACTCCAGTCGCAGGAACTCGTGAACCTTGTGGAAGCCGGCAGTATTGACGGTCAAGACGTGGCCGACTATGCCACGAACGTCTTGAAGCCGGTGCGGGAATTCGGAGCCGACACCCTTGTTCTTGGCTGCACTCACTTTCCTTTCCTCCACAGCCTGATGCAAGGCATACTTGGCCCAACTGTGAAGATCGTGGACCCCAGTAAGGAACTGGCATACGAGGTAGGGCTGGTGCTTGAGAAATGCCGGTTGACCACGGGGGCTGGACGCCAGGACAGGTTCTTTACCACAGGAGACCCTGACGACTTTCTGGACAAGGCCCGTCTCTTCCTTGGTGACTACGTCAGCGCGGTAGAGGTTGCAGACGTGTGAGGCTGCAACTTGTGACTGGCAACGCTTACAAACTACAGGAGTATGGCAGAATTCTCGGCGGTCTGGGCTGCATGCTTCCCCTGGATCAGTTGAATGCAGATAGCATCGTTGAGTGTGGCGCCACCTACTACCAGAACGCATACAGGAAAGCCCGGTCGGGCCTCCTGAGCGTCCTGACCACCGGACCCGATGACCGTATTGTCCTCGCGGACGACTCCGGCCTTGAGCTGTCCCTCTTTGACAACATGCCTGGGGTCCGTTCTGCGCGCTTTCGGCATGCGCATCTCTCAGAAAAAGCCGCGCTCTCGGCGTTTCTCTCAGAGCATCGAGTGTCGACAACGCCTGCACGGTTCGTTTGCTGGATCGTCGCGTTTCTTCCGCAGTCACGCCGCTGTATCGCCTGTTCAGGCTCCGTGTCTGGGATCGTGACTCCGGAATCGCGAGGCTCTCAGGGGTTTGGATATGATCCCCTGTTCACGCCGGACGGATACTCTCTCACTTTCAGCGAGATGGATTCTCGTGTGAAAGACCGGATCAGCCACCGTGCCCGCGCCGTCGAAGCTCTTTGGCGCTCTCTTCAAGGGACCCTGCCGCTGAGACCTTGATTTTTGGCTGATTGCGTGTATTCTTCTTCTACTCGGGGTGTGGCGTAGCTTGGTAACGCGCATGGTTTGGGACCATGAGATCGGTGGTTCAAATCCACTCGCCCCGACCATGGGCCCATAG
>JAPLGH010000098.1 GCA_026390285.1 Caldisericota bacterium | reverse complement strand
TATCGCGTATTATCTCATCTTTCGATGAGCTATCCACGTCTAGGGGGTACGTTACCTGTCCATTACTCACCCGTTTGCCGCTGAGCCAGTCCCTCGGGTTGCCCTTTGGGTCGGACTCCGCTCGACTTGCATGTGTAAAGCACGCCGCCAGCGTTCATTCTGAGCCAGGATCGAACTCTTCGAAAATCTGTGTTTGTATATGATCTTCCCGAAGGAAGAATCGGTACAAAGGAATGACAGGGATTGTCTTGTACTTCAAAGACTTTCCTTGTCGGGTAAAAAACACACCTATTGTGTCTTTCAACCCGTTCTCTTCACTGTCTAGTTTTCAAGGTACCAACTGCGCGTGCTGATCTGTCGACGAACACCCTGGGGGTGGGGCGACGGACTTACATACTAGACAGATAGCAAAAAAAGTCAAGACCTTGCGCTTCTCTCGTCGCGCATGGCGTTCACTCTTCGTACCTCTGCGTTTCGAACAACAGAATCATACTCAGGATGGCTGCACTGTCAAGAGGCCATCGCCGACTGCACTGGATCCAGATCCTGCGATGTGAGGATTTGTTTCCCCCTCCCTCTACCCAGCCACCTTCATGGCTGGTATGTAATCGTTATTGTCTTGGTTGCGTCTGCCCAGACAACCAAGCACCCAAGATTCTCGGAGACGAATCTCAACGGAAGCATGGTCCTGCTGTTGATGATCTCGGGAACCACCTTGAGGTTCGTCGAATCGATACGGGTGCTGATACTATTCACTCTCGCTGTACTCTGGCCGATCCAGAGTTCGATGGATCTGCTGCCCAGGGCCACGGTAGCCTTCCTGGCGGTTCCGTCCCAGCCGACCGCTCCTCCGAGCGCCTCGATGATTGCACGTATCGGGACAAGGGTCCTTCCATTCTTGATCACTGGAGGAGAGTCAAGGGTCTCCGAAATACCGTTCACCGTAAACGTAGACTTCCCTATCTGAAGGACAATGATGGTCTGCTTCATCTCCTGTTCGAATCTAGCACTGATGGTGTGGTTTGAGGTCACGTTGGTAAACGTGTACGAAGAAACGACCCCTTGCGACACTCCATCGACCGAGACATCGGCGACGTGGTAGCCCGCATTCGCAACGATTGTGAAGGTCTTGCTCCCGCCCTGCAGAACGGCCTGCAGCGTGTTCGGGGTGATGGTGCCGCCAGTCCCGGCAGAGGGCGTCAGCGTGTACGTGGGAGAAGCAGTGAAGGTCGCAGTGACGGTCTTGTCCCCGTCCATCGTGATCCGTGCAGGGTTCGTCGTGCCACTGAGGTCCCCGGACCAGCCGGTAAAGGTGTAGCCAGTGGCGGGGGTAGCAGTCAGGGTGACAACGGTGCCATCGTCATACGTTGCACCTGCTGGATCAAGAGTTACCGTGCCGTTTGCCGTCTTGGCAACCGTAAGAGCGCGCGCAAGGGGATTGACAGCAAGGGAATAGACTCTCCCGCCGGCATAGTTCGCCACGACAAGATAGGAACCATCAGCATTCGAGCAGCATGTCCAGTGTGCATCCTTGTCTCCCGCAGGCTGTTGTTCTGTCCATTTTGCACCACTGTCGAGCGAACGGTAGAGTCTCGCTTCATCCGCCGCCAGCAAAATGCTTCCATCGGAATCCGAGGCAAACCGAGACCAGTTCCGGTTCGTATCTCCCGCCGGTCGTCGTTCCGTCCAACTGGAACCACCGTTGGAAGATGTGTAGAGCCTTCCCCCTTCAACGCCCACAATCAGGTTGCTCCCATCCTCGTCGCAGGCAGTCCCTTGCCAATTCTTGTCCGCTGCCCCCGCAGGCGTGAGTTCCGTCCAGTTGGTTCCGCCATTTGAGGTAATGTACAGTCTGCCATTATAGTTGCCGACCAGCAGGACACTCCCATCGGCATTGGAGGATGCTCCGCGCCAATCTCCGTCCACATTTCCCGCTGGCCGCGTCTCCACCCACGTGCTTCCACCATTCTTGGATATCCAAAGCCGACCCGTTGAAGTACCCGCCATCAGATTGGAACCGTCGGCATCCGAAGCCACGGTCTGCCACCTCTGGGCTGTCTCCCCCGCCGGATAGCGTGTTGTCCAATCAACCCCACCATTTGAAGACGTATAAACCAGGCCAGCCCAGACACAGACGATCAGGTTGCTCCCATCAGCATCAGATGCAGCGGCCATCCAATAGGATGACCATGTGTTCGGATAGGTTTGCGCCCAACTTGCTCCGCCGTCGGTCGACGTATAGACCCAACCCTCAGTTCCATAATTGCCAAAGGCGGCAGCAATCAGATGAGTTCCCGTAGAATCAGAGGCAAGCGCATACCATTGCCGACCTACATCTCCTGCCGGCCGCCGTTCCACCCAACCCACGCTGGAAGCATAGGTCCTGGAATCCCCGACCATCACACCTGAAAGACACAGCACAAGGCACAGAACCAGCGCCACTGCAAAGCGGACAGACTGTCTCATGATCAAGGCCTCCTCTAGATTCCGTCTCTTGCTCGCTGCAATATCACTGCAATCCCATGGGAATTACGGTCGCGCGTGTGCCTCCACGTCAAACCCGGGACTGCGCCACGCGGGATGGAGAGGAACAGCGAACCGCCGGCGAGAATGAGATCTCCGCCCGGCGGTTCAGGCTCTAGCAGCTGTCAGAGACACGTCACGGACTGACCGGGCTTGAACTTGCCCGGCCTGCCGGACTGATGGTCACATACCAAGTCCTTGAGTTAGCAGCATCGACGACGGGAATGCCGATGGCGCTTGAGAAGGCAACGTACGTCGGGACGCTCGTGTCGCTCACGACGACGGGTTGGCCGCGGAAGTTGCTGAGCTTACCACAACAGTACGCCAACACCAGGTACCCCTTGCCGCCCACCGTTGCGGGCGTGAACGAATACGCGGACCCGGATTGAACAGGCAGGCCAAAACCCATTCCGTACAACGCGGTCTTCTGCACGAACTGCCCCGAGACAGGATCGTCTGCGGGGGTATAGTGAATCTTGTTGAGTGGATCCTTCTGGAACAGCTCATAGTAGTAGACTGTCTGTCCCGACGCAGGACTCGTGCAGACATAGACGTACAGGTCCTGCTGGTAGGCGATGGCCGTGTCCCGGACGAGGCGGAGATCCTGAATCATCTGCGCTGCATTGGTCTGGATGCGCGAGCGCGCCAGGGTCGTCCCAAACGCCGGCACCGCAATGCCGGCAAGGATCATCATCACCGCCACAACAATGATAAGCTCGATAAGGGAGAACCCGCGAGCACGGGTTCTCCCGGTTTCCCTGTTCATTGTTGGCTAGGGGCTTCCGACTGGCTTGGCAATCTCTTCTTTCCACGACACCCGGTACAGCGCGGACGCATTATATACACCTGTGTAGAGTGATCCCCCCGAATCCTGGTTGAAGTTGAGACCGTAGAAGTAATACGTCGTTGCCCCGATCGTGTAGCTATACCGCATGCCCTTACCGTACGCATAATCAGCTGAGGTCAACACCGTGACCTGGGGCTGCGTCAGCCACTGGAGGATGCCCAGGTCATCCCCGGTGTACACTTTGTAGGTAATCTCCGGGGTCACGGTGTCGTCGGCGGCGGGGAAGAACGGGGGACGAGCCCCGGCGGTCAAGTTCCAGTCGTAGTTGGTGTGCTGCTCCTCATATCCCCAGACCGTGCTGCCACCCGACCAGGCCGGCGCGCTCGCGCTGGAGTACATCGACTGCGAACCGCTCCAGATGCCGATATACGGGGGAACGGAGATGATATTGTGCGAGGGGTAGCTGCCATAGTTGGCATCGATGCCAAAGTAGCCCGTTACGGCAAGCATCGCGGCGTCGATTTCGAGCGTGCGGTTGGCATTATACGTCGCGACAGGGATGATGATGTTGTTATGCGCAATGAGGCCCAGCTTGTCCTGCAGGCTCGGGTCGACGGGCGTCTGGTTGACCTTGTCAACAAAGGGCGGGTCATTGTACTTGATGTTGCCACCGATGAAGATATTGTTCGTGGCGCCGATGGTGACCTTCCCCTGGACTTTGCCACTGACCGTCGCGTTGCCAGCCACATAGATGGAGCCTCCCGCTGTGGCGATGCCATCAGCGTCAAAAGTGACAGGAGGCATTGGAAGAACGGTGCCGTTTATGGTAACGAAACCATTGCCGCCTGCATCCACGGAGAACACGATCGTTGCATCACTATTCACGTAGTACGCGGTGAGCTTCGACTGGAGGAACAGTGTGGTCAGTGCAGCGTCGCCGTTTGGCCAGTTGGCTACGGGCACGTGGTCCACCGCCAGAGGGGGAACCTGGGACTTCGCGGTCGCCAGACCCACCCCGCTCACGCCAAAGCGTCCGTCGTTTCTATAGCCATCGTCGATGGCCACGTCATTGACCGTCAAATGGGCAGAGGCCTCATCTTTGGCCCAGCCACCCATCCAGAGCTCATCGTCGGAACGCACCTTGCCGGTCACGACCTCAAACCGCCCAAAGTATGTCTTGCTGTGATACAGGCCTGAGTAGTCCGAGAAGAAGTTTGTGTTTGTTGTCTTGGGCACCCACCAGGTACCGTTCTTCACCGTGATGTCGCCGCGCTGGGCCTCAGCGCGTATCGTGCGCTTCATGTCCGGGTTGGACATATTGAACGCCGTCGCCGCTATCTCCCACATATCCGGGCCAGTATTGGTCCAGTACTTGGCGTTGGCGTCCAGCTGGAACCAGCGGTTGTCGCTGGAGTACTTGTTGTCGATGCCGTTGAGCCCGCCCGCCACGTCGGTGTTCGTGGAAAGATTCGTGAGTGTCCCTGTCGCCACGGGGTCGCCATCATTCTTGAGCACGTAGTAAGTGTCCGTTTGGATGTCGTAGAAGTAGTGCCTCACGTTCGCGATGAGTTCAGCATACGATTGGCTCAAGGAGCCGCCGTTGATGTCCACAACGAGCTGTTTGACCAATGTCTGGCTGACCTCTGGCTCGGTTTGTGGCGAGGTGGCCGAGTAGGTCAGCCCGGTATTGTTGATCTGGTCCAGCAGACGGTCGATGGTGCCGTCCGCGATCGCGAGGGCACGGTCCGACTGCGCCTGTCCGCGTACCGAGATGGCGCGGGGAGCCAGCGAGCTGTACAGCGTCGTCAGCAGGACGAGCGAGGCAAACGCGATGAACATCACCAGCAGGAGGGCGATACCCTTGCGCTGTTTCCATCCGAAGTAATGAAGTCGTCTCATGATTCTCCTCCCCCGCTCATTGACGGACTGTGACAAGCCCGATGAGCCGGACCGTATTGTATCCCGTTCCGCCCAGTCCGCGAACCTGGGCCTCGAGTGTGATCTGCAGGACATTGGATGACCATGACGGCCGCGTAATCGTGAAACCCGTCACGACCTGATCCGTCATAGGCTGGGGCAGTTCGCTGGACCAGGAACTGCCGTTCCACGTGTTGTTGCAGTACGTGATTTCGCAAGGCTCGTAGGTACTGAGGGCCCAGAACCCCTGCGCAAGGCCCTTATAGACTCCAAGGGCGTTGGGCGCCGTCAGGCTGTAGCGGATGCGGTGCTTAGCGGGGGTCAGGCTGGTGTCGATGGTGAAGAACTCCAGCACGATGCCGTTGGGCAGGTTATCCACGTTGGTCCTGAACACATACGTGCTGCCGGACGTCAATGCTCCATAATCGGCCGGCACCGTCAGGACGTCCACGATGCCTCGGGTGGCGCCCGCCGCTGGCAGGGTCACACCGTAGTTGGCGCGTGAACCGTCGTTTGTCCCAATGAGATCGTTCACGGTCGTCACCTCGCGCAGTTCCTTGGTCAGCTGGTCCATCACTACGCTCAAGTTCTCGCGAGCCCCGGTCGTGGCGACCGCCTTGTTCATAACGGCCGTCATATAGCGGAAACCCATGAATGCCATCATCGTCACGATGACCAGCAGAGCCACCACCACCATGAGCTCCAGCAGGGTGAAGCCGGAACGCATAGCCCGGAGGGATCGCCTAGTATGCGACGATGCGCGATACCAGCTCATAGTTGCTCTCATGGGTCCCGTTCATCCACAGCACCGTCACCGTCACGTCATAGTACTGGACTTGCCGGAAGCCATTGACATCAACCGCGAGCGTCGATCGTGCGACGATCTGTGTCAGCACGCGGAAGCCTCGGTAAGCCTGGGTCCCTGCCTGGTCACCAGCCACGTTCGTATAGTACGGATTGTACGCCTGATTAGTCTTGAGCACCTTGTTCCCGTCGGTGGTGTACACCTTGGCTATGTAACCTGTCAGTGGCGTAAACGACGTGATGTAGGGCAGTGACGACAGGTAGACGCCAGGGTACCGGACGACCAGGTCCGTCCAAGCGCCTAACGACTCCAAGTCCGTAGGCGTCGTACGGTATGTGCCGCTGGCGGCATCGCCGCTGGAGAAGTGCATCCGGGCAAGGTTGCCGTCCTCGGGCAAAGCGGGGTTCGTGGTACTGCCGGGGTCAGTCATATCCCGTACCGACACATACCCTTGGAGCGTGCTGGTGAATGCCAAGGGCTGAGTCACATAGGCCTGGGTTGGGCTGGCCGCGTGCTTGGAGGTGAACTGAAGGACTGCTCCTCCTGCCACGACGCCGCCCAAGTCCGCGGGGTTAGTGTCTCCATCTTTCTTCGCGTTCGTCCTCACGTACGCCGAAGTATAGTTGCATGGCCAGCCGTTAGACTGCAGGGGCAGGTTGCCCATGTCGATCATCGAAGGCAACGCGCCGTTGGAATTAGCCGCCGCATCGTACCAGCGGTATGTACCTGTCGCAGGCGCGCCCGACGGGTTCAGCAAATCGTACAGGGTCGTGTTGCCGCGCGTCACCGTCCGCGCTCGCAGATACTCGAGGGTATACGAGGCGACGTTCTTGGCCGTGTTGCGCAGTTCCGTATCGGTGGAACTGTTGTACGCAAATGAGATGGACGAGAGGACACCGACCATGACGATGAGGAGGATGGCCATCGCCACCACCAGCTCAATGAGAGTGAAGCCCCTCGGATTGTGAAAAAGTCCTCGGGGGGTGAGGCCGGGGCGACGACGCCTGGCGGGAGAGGCCGGACTCAGGCCGTGACGCGAGACAACTGCTCTTGATCCAACGTATGAATGATGCCCTGTTGTCTGTCTCATGGTCTGCTCCATTTACTTGCCTGCTCTAACTATACGAAGGTTTGCTACATCCACAAGCGCACATTGTGAAAGACCTCGCGAGCCCACCGCCGTGCCCTGGAGCCCTCGAAAGCGCCCCTCGGATTAAGAGAACATCCTCGGGGGGAAAGCCGTACCGCTTTCGGCGACCCCAGAACCTTTCCTCTCACGCCGGAGCCCAGAAGGGCTCCGGCGAAAAGGACGAATGTAACACTTCGTGAAATGTAACAGCTGACCCCTAGCTTACTAAACTTCAAGCCCTCCCTAGTAGGTCGGGACGCCTGCGGTGGAAATTGCTGGAGCGCTCCTTGTCTGCTCCACGACGGTCGAGCTGCCATCAGTCCTATACAAGTACTTTCCGGTGGCGGCAATCCCAGACGAATAGGCAAACAGCATCCAGTGTGCAGCCCCGCTATTAGCGTCGCTAATATAATAGACCTTGTTGTCAGCGGGCGCAGTGCCTGTCCCGAATGGATCGACAATACTCGTAAGTGTTCCAACCTTCAAGTAGACCTGTGTGGGGCCGCCTGCTTCGCCCACGGAGTTTGTGGCGGTGGCGATGTTGATGACAGGGACAGCACCACTAACAACTCCCGTCATCTCAGCCATGAAAGCACTGGTCGGATCGTTCACAGCTATAGCAGTTGTAGAACCAGGATAGCTGCCCCAGTCCGTCCTGAAGGTTTCCAGTCCTGTCGCAAGCGTCGCCATGTCGGAGGCGATGCGGGACTTCTTCGCACGTTCGGTCATCTTGAGATAGTTCGGAATAGCGATTGCTGCAAGGATGATGATGATGGCAATGACCACCATCAGCTCGATAAGTGTAAATCCCTTTCTCTTCACTGCTTCCTTCTTGGAAGTCTCTGTAGGTTTCCTGCTTCTGGCAGGTCGTCACTATGTCCATGTTGTTGACTGCGATTTCGACTGATGCCAATGCCCCCGAGTGTCTTGTCACCTCCTTGCTCTTGACTGTTCCCTGGACTTGAAGTCCAATCATTTGACCAGGCCGGTTACGCCACCCAGCTCCATCGGCCCCTGGCGTCCATAGTATCGGGACCGACTTCTCAGCAATTCCTGCAGGGAAAACGCCCTTCGGATTGAGACTAACATCCTCAGGGGGAACGTTACCCTGTACGAACAGTAGAACACCTTTCGTTTTTTTGTCAAGTACTTCACTCACGTGTCAGGAACGCCTCATCAATACTGGGGTGCACTCTGCTTGTCAAGAGATGCCACCCGCCATCATAAAGATTGGCAGGTACAGGGAGACGAGGACCCAGCCGATCATGCCGCCCACGACGATCATGAGGATCGGGTTGATGGCGCTGGTCAGGCTATCCGTCGCGGAGTCGACCTCGGCCTCGTAGAACGTCGCCACTTTCCCCAGCATCGTCTCGAGAGAACCCGACTCCTCGCCGACTGCGGTCATCTGGATGACCATGGGAGTGAAGAACTGCGTCTCGGCCATGGCGGCGCTGAGTGCGGCTCCGCTCTTGATGGACTCGACGACCCGGTCGATGGTTGCCGAAACGATCGTGTTGCCCATCGTGCCGCCCACCATCTCCAGACAGCTGATCAGCGGCACGCCCGCCCCGAACAAGGTCGCCAACGTGTCGGTGAAGCGGGCCATGGACGTCTTGAGCACC
>JAPLGH010000076.1 GCA_026390285.1 Caldisericota bacterium | reverse complement strand
GTAACCCGGTGTAGGCGGTGAGCCCGGTGATTTGCTGCCACGCGGTTCCGGGCAGGATGACAGTACAGCTGGCATGTTCGATGGGGTACTCCCAGCCGTTGCCTGTCACGTTCCAGAACAGCTCGTCATGGTCGGCGAAGAAACCCAGCTGGCGGTCGGAGGAGTATGTGAAGACGTATGTGTGCTCGCCGAGTTCCAAGTCCACGGAACTGGAACCGAAATAGACGCGGGTGCCGTTCGCCTGCCGCGTGGCGTGCCACGGTTCGGTCGCACCGTCGCGCATGAGGCTGAGGACCTGAAAAGCGACGCGCACAGGCGCACGTCCCGGGTTCTCGTAGGTCGTGGGGAAATCACGGTACAGGCCGTACTGAATGGTAATCCCCGCCGAGACGAACCGAATGGTCTCCTGGACAGTCATCGTGGAGTCCGCGTGAACGGTGACGACGCTGTCGAACGACAGGATGCGCTCAGCTTCAGCAGCCCCCGCCCTGTCCACGGGGGACAGGAACACGAGGGCTGCCATCAGCATGAGCACAGTACAGGCGAGCTTCTTCACGACCGGCGCCTGACTCATGAATGGACTACTACTTGTTGTTGAACGAGACCTTCGGTGATTCGCGCTCTTCGGCGCCGTTCAGCTCGAAGAACTCAGCTTCCTTGAAACCGAACATGTTCGCAACGAAGACGGACGGAAATGTCTCGCACAGGATGTTGTAGTCACGCACCGTGCCATTGTAGTACCGGCGTGCCATCTGGATCTGGTCCTCGAGGTCTGCGAGCTTCGCCTGCAGGTCCAGGAAGTTCGTGTTGGACTTGAGTTCAGGGTATGCTTCTGCGACGGCGAACAGAGTCTTCAGGGTCGCGTTCAGCTGATTCTCGGCCGCGGCTTTGTCGGCGACGCCGGTTGCACCCATAGCGCGGGAGCGCATCTCGGTGACCTCGGTGAAAACCTTCTCCTCGTGCCCGGCGAACCCCTTGACCGTCTCGACCAGGTTCGGGATAAGGTCATAGCGGCGTTTCAGCTGGACATCCATGCCCGACCAGGCTTCGTCCTTCATCGTGCGCTTGCGGACGAGCTGGTTGTAGATGCCGATGAGCCAGACGGCGATAAGAGCAATGACTCCAAGAACAATCAACCAAGGCATCGTGTTCCTCCTTTTATCGATAGCGGAAATACGGTGTCGCCCAATACTGCGGGGCGCCTGTCCATAGTGTAGAGAAAACCGCTCAGCAGCACAAGTACTTTTGTAACAGGGGACAGTCGTAGTTGTTGTAACATTTCGAGACGGTTCCAAAAGTGTAACATTCTCGCGGCTTGCTGCTCCGGGGACTGGATTCCCGCCTGCGCCGAGAGCACCCCTCGCCTTGAACAAAAGGGCTCGGGGGGGAATGACCGAACCATGCGGGAATGACGGAGGACGGCCCTTGTAGCATGGGCTGGTACTGTGACCTCAACAGGAAATGGATTGGAGGAATGGCGGGACTACCGCTGGTCTAGGGGTCTCCGGCTGGAAAGTCGTCCGTGTCCTCGGGCATGTTCGCCGGCAGCTGGAATGTGCCGTCGCTGCCACATGGGAAGGGGACCGCCGCCACGACGGCGGACGTGTTGAGAGAGCCGTAGATGTGGGGATAGTAGAGCCCGTCGGACGGTTCCCACAGCGTTTCCGCGTCGAGCAGCTTCTGGCTGATGCACAGGAGTAGCAGCCCGTGCCGGCCATGGTAGTGACGGTCTGCAACGTCCGTGATCTGTTCTAGTGCTGAACAGTGGATGAAGCCGTCGCTTTCGAAGCTTTCGGGGATGTATTCGCCTGCGAGCAGCGCCTGCTGCCATAGGTCTTCAGTTTCGGTGTGATAGATCATGGCGTTTCTTCCTCTAGTCAGGAATGTCTCATTATGATCGGGGTGCCGTCCCCTTCGCCTTGCACGTGAGATGGTCGAATTGGACTTCCAGCACTACGATACAGGACAGGGCTTCGTCGGGGAAGATCTCTTCGGAGACGCCAGGATGGCACTGACGGACGATGACATTCAGGTCCCGGGCCTTGACTAGGGGGTCGAGGACGAATGACACGGTGCCGGCTCCGATGACGGTGACATAGTTCGCAGTGCACTCCTCGCCCGTCGCACCGGTCACAATCTGGATGTCCTCGTCGACCTCGACGCACACGCGTGGATTGGCGCGCAGGATGTCCACCTTCCTGCCTTGGACCGCCGCGTGGAGAAGCAGATGTTGGCCATCCCAGCCGCAGTTCATTGGGACCAGGTACGGCTCGCTCCCATCCACCATCGCGACACGGCACAGCGTGGCACGTCCCAGGATGCGCCGGATGACTTTGGTGTCCGTCACCTCGCGCTCTTTCCTTCGCCTTGGTCCCTCGGTCGCTCCCATGGTTCCTCCCTGCCCCTTCACGGGCACGCGAACAGTATATGAAAAACTCCGTAGCCGTCACGGGCCGCGGAGCTGGACCGACATGCAGAACTATGTCGGGGGCTGAGTCGGTGTATGGTGACGTTGCGGCTGGCCGTCGCGGCCATTCTCTTGACATTATGGTCATGTGTATTAGGTTAGTAGTGTACTAGGACGATAGATGACAGAATGCCGTCCAAGGGATGGCGGAGGCGCGACATGGAGTTTGATGACAGGGCTCCCATCTACGCACAGATCATGGACCTGATCAAGAAGTGGATCGCTACTGGCGAGCTGAAGGTTGAGCAACAGCTGCCGTCAGTTCGCGACCTCGCCCGGCAGGTCGTCGTGAACCCGAACACAGTACAGAAAGCCTACCTCGAGCTAGAGCGCGAAGGATATGTTGCGACACAGCGCGGCATGGGGACCTTCGTAGCTGGCGACTACCACACCGTCGATCTGCTGCGGCAAGGACTTGCACGCGACATCGTGGCAAGGTATGTTGCGGGAATGCGCTCGCTGGGGTATGGACCGGAGGAGATAGCGACGATGGCGGCAGAAACAGCCAGGAAGGAGACGACATGAGCATGCTGGTGGAGATCAGTGACCTCACGAAGCGCTATATTACGACGACGGCACTGTCCGACGTCACGCTGGATGTTCCCGAAGGGCATATTATGGGACTTCTCGGTCCCAACGGCAGTGGCAAGACGACGCTCATGAAGATTCTCGCGGGCCTGGTATCGCCAACGTCGGGGAGTGTCCTTGTGGATGGTATGGCTCCGGGCGTCGCAACCAAGGCAATTGTCTCGTTTCTGCCGGACGTGAACCATCTTGACCGGTGGATGTCGGTCGGCGAGGCGGGCGACTTCTATGCGGACTTTTTCAGTGATTTTGATCGCAAACGCTTCCAGGAGCTGCTTGACATCATGGACCTCTCTTCCGGCCAGAAGATCGGTTCGCTGTCCAAGGGGATGGTCGAGAAGGCGAGGCTGTCGCTGGTCTTCTCGCGCAGGGCACGGCTGTACGTCCTGGACGAGCCCTTTGGCGGGCTGGACCCGCTTGCACGCAGTCAAGTGCTGGACGCACTGGTCGCCAACTTCCGTACGGACTGCTCGATGGTCCTGTCGACGCAGATGGTCGCCGATGTCGAGCGCTTCTTCGACGATGTCGTGTTTCTGGACAGGGGCTGCGTGGTCCTGTCCGGAGAGGCTGAGAAATTGCGTACCAGGCGAGGTGCGTCGATCGAGGACATTTACAAGGAGGTCTACGGACATGTGGAAACTCGTTAGGTATCAGCTCAGGGGCCGCAGACTCCTGTACACGATCGGACTCATCACGATGTGTGCGCTGACACTGTATCAGGCGACGCGCTTCATCGGAATGCGGGACAATCCTGTACAGTCGGCGCCGATCTCCATGGGCGTCCCGCTGACGATGGCCTTCTTCTGGGTCCTGTTCTATGCGGCCATGACGGTCATCAACATCGTCACCTATACGCAGGACCTCTATGGAGATACCGGGTACCTTGTCTTCAGCTTGCCGCTCCGCGGAGCAGAGGTCCTGGGCTCGCGGATCGTCCTGCTTGTTTTCGATACGCTCGTGACCTTGCTGGGTGGCATGACCAGTGTCATCGTGCTCGCGTGCCTTGCCCCGGGACTTTCTCAGCAGGTACGGCCCTACGTTGGCAGGTTCCTGCTGACCGGCGACTACTGGGTGATGTGCCTCGGCGTCCTGGCCGTGATCGTCAGCTTCATGGCGATCATGTTCTTCGGCGTGACGTTTGGCAAGACGCTCACCAACTCGAAGAAGCATCTCGGCAGCGTCTTCTCTGCGCTTGTCGTCATCGCGGTGCTCTGGGCGAGCGCTCAGCTGGGCACACTGCTCGAGATGCGACTGTTCGAGGGGGTCCACCTCACCTTGAGCCCCTGGCGGAACCTGCCGTTCCTTGGATTAGGGACGCAGCCGGTCCAGTTTCCACTGGTCTCTCCGTCGTTGTTTGTCATGCTCGGTGTGCTGGCGTTTGCGATGACGTCCTGGCTGATGGACCGAAAGCTGAACCTGTAGGGGGCAATACGGCACCGGCAGACGTCTGGAGCAGCAGGGGTTCACCGGCGCCAATGTGGTGTCAGAGTGGTTTGTTCAATACACCAATGATGGTATGATGTAAATATGAAACGTGCCCTCGATTCAGGCAAGACCGAGTCCATACAGCCACGCATCAGGTCCATGACGTGCGCGCTCACGCCCGCTGAACGCCTGCCGCCGATGAGCCTGGATCCGATGACTCTGCGGATTCCCACTCAGGTCCTGACAGTCACTGGACCGGTGGTGCGCAGGTCCTCGCCTCACCACGGCAGATGTGGTCTCGTGCTGTTGCTGCAGAACACTTCAGGACAGCGATTTGTGCTGAAGGTCGCGCGTGGAGCCTATCGCATGCAAGAGCTCGCCCTCGAATACGACGTGCTGAAACTGCTGCATGGAACAGAGATCCCCGTGCCGAAGCCCCTTGTCCATGTCCAGAACCGTCCTCTCGGATTCCTGTTGATGGAGCATGCTGCTGGTCGCTCTGGGACTGACGTTCTTCGTGAAGCTGGTTCCAGAGACGATCGAGACCGCATTGCCATGGCATTGGGCTCCAT
>JAPLGH010000114.1 GCA_026390285.1 Caldisericota bacterium | reverse complement strand
TCGCAGTAGGCCATTTCGGGCTCGACCATCCAGAACTCAGTCAGGTGCCGTCGAGTTTTGGCTTTTTCGGCGCGAAACGCCGGGCCAAAACAATAGACTTTCCCAAAAGCCATGGCCGTTGCTTCGTTGTAAAGCTGGCCACTCTGCGACAGGTAGGCCGGCACGCCGAAATAGTCAGTGGAAAACAGTGTTGAAGATCCTTCGCATGCATTGGCGGACAGGATGGGCGCGTCCATGAGCAGGAAACCGTTGTCGTCGAGGTAGTCACGAATGCTCTTGATGATCGTGGCACGTACGCGCATGATCGCCCACTGGCGCTTTGATCGGAGCCACAGATGCCTGTTGCTCATCAGGAAGTCGACACCGTGCTCCTTGGGCGTTATCGGATAGTCCAGGGCCACCTGATGGACCTCGATCTTCTGAACATGCATTTCGTGACCACCGGGCGCCCTCTCCTCGGCATGGACCGAACCGGTGATGCTGACGCTGCTCTCCTGCGTGAGGTGGCGCACCGACTCGAACGTCGAATTGTCGACGTCACTCTCGGCGACAACACACTGCATGATACCGGTGCCGTCCCGAACGAGGACAAACGCTACTTTCCCACTGCTACGGCTGTTGTAGACCCACCCATCGATGGTCTGGACTTGGCCAACATAGTCTGCTGCCTTGTCGATGTACATGATTACTTCTCCTCCAGCAATTTCTGATGCGAACAGACTGTCGAGTTCAGATTCGCCCCGCATTCAGGACATAACCCTCTGCAGTCTTCCTTGCATAGTGGAAACTCAGTGACTTCAATCAGCAGATGCTGGCGAACCACATCAGAAACGTCAAGAACATCCGATTCAAGTACAAACATGTCTTCCTGATCGGGATCATCCTGCCCGTCGAGAAGAAATGTTTCGCTGATGTCGAACTCGACGTCTTCTACGACCGGATCCAGGCACCTCACACAGGGTTGGCTCACGTTCGCGCCGAACGATCCAGAAAACTGATAGCCGATTCCCAGGTTGCTCAGGACAAACTGTCCGGTCACCGGTTCAAGAAGTGTAACACCCGGGAGATCACCGACCCGGCTTTCCTCAAACGCAAACGATTGACTGCTCCCTTCCTCAATGTTCAGTTTCTGGAGTTCGAGTCTCATCGTTGTTCGCCTCCACATGAAACTGCGCCTCTGATGCCTTGACAGTCTCAGTCAGCTTCGTCAGGATCTGCTCCAGCTGCTCCAGCATCTTCAGCGAGTAGTCATCAGCTTGCTGCTCAGCGGTCTTGCGTGCAGCCACAACCTCGGCCATCATGCGGTCTCGTTCGGCAATGGCGGAACGTACGATTTCATTGTCTGCGACCAGATCGTCGTGCGAGCGCTGTCCCTCCTCGATCATCCGGCTGCTTTGCCGCCTCGCGTCAGCCACCAGGGCGTCACGCTGTTCCAAAAGGGCACACGCATTGCGGACCTGTTCCGGAAATGCCGTGCGGAGATGAGCAACTGCATCTGCCAGCTCCTCGTCCTTGATGACGCGATAGCCAAACAACCTTGGACTCCGTTCTCTCACCTGGTCGATACGGTCAATGATGTCCTGCAGCGTAAGCTTCTCAATCATGCGTTCCTCCCCTGGCCCGGGATAGGCCCAGGACAATCCTGTCTGCAACGCTCGCAGGCAACAAGTCACGAACGTCCCCACCGCCTTCGTACATCTGTTTGACAAGCGTGGAGGAAACGAAGAAATGCTCCTGCGAGCTCATAAGATAGATGATATCAACATTTGGGTCGAGATGCCTGTTTGCCCAGGCAAGTTGTACTTCATGATCGAAGTCCGAAACGGGCCGCAATCCGCGCAACATGATGTTTGTCCCTACGCGCTTCATAAAATGGACCACAAGATCGTCGAAGCCTTCCACTACGACATTGGGTATGTGCATCGTCGCGCTGCGGACCATGTCGACACGCTCATCCAGCGACCACATTGGACTCTTGTACGCCATGCCGGCAACTCCGACGACGAGCCGGTCGCACAAACGCGCTCCACGCTCAATGACGTCGACATGTCCTCTCGTGACCGGATCAAAGGTGCCCGGATAGACGACTGTATCCATGTATCCCATAGGCCTCATCCTCAATTGTAGTCAAAAGACGCCTGATGAAAAGAAAAGGAGGGGCGCCTTGCGGCGCCCCTCCTCACGGTATTGGCACACTCAGGCCAGGTCCACCTTGCTGAGGAAACTCTGGGTACGCTCCTGCTGAGGATGTTCAAACACTTCACAAGGAGTTCCGGTCTCAATAATGAGGCCCTGATCCATAAAGATGACACGGTCCGCAACTTCCTTCGCAAAACCCATCTCATGCGTGACAACAATCATTGTCATGCCTTCGTCCGCAAGTTTGACCATCACGTCGAGGACCTCGTGGATCAACTCCACGTCGATTGAAGACGTCGGCTCATCGAACAGCATGAGCTTCGGATGCATCGCAAGAGCACGGGCTATGGCCACCCGCTGTTGCTCGCCGCCACTCATCTGACCAGGCTTGTGATCGGCGCGATGGGACAGACCGACCTTCGCCAGGAGCTCCATTGCCTCAGCCTCAGCCGCTTTGCGAGCCATCTTCTTGACGACGAGAGGGCCCAGGGCGACGTTCTGAAGAGCGGTAAGGTGAGGAAACACGTTGAACTGCTGAAACACCATGCCAATGTCTTCTCTCAGTCTGCGAATGTCACACTTGCCTGGCTCGACGAGCTTGCCGTCGAATGTTATGCGGCCGGCCGACGGGGGCTCGATCCAGTTGATGCACCTCACCAGCGTACTCTTGCCCGAACCTGAGGGCCCCATCAGCACCAGCCGTTCCTTGCAATCCATGTCGAAGCTGACCCCCTTGATGACTTCGAGAGAGCCGAACGACTTGTGCAGACCGTCGACGACGAGTCTCACTCCCCCTTCTTCTCGAGATTTCGGGACCACTGCATGACCGGCGTGGTCATGATCAAGTAGATGATTGCTGCACCGATGTACGGCGAGAAGACGTTGTACGTGCGGGCGCCGATGATCTTCGCCTTGAAGAGGAGATCCTCCATCGAGATGAAAGCAACCAGGGAAGTATCCTTGATTAGCGCCGCAAACTCATTGGCAAGCGGCGGCAGAACTCGCCGGAACGTCTGCGGGAGGATGACGTGGCGCAGTGCCTGCGCCTGACTCAGGCCCAGCGAGAAAGCAGCTTCAGACTGTCCCTTGGGAATCGACTCGACGGCGGAACGGAACACCTCGGCAATGTATGCAGCATAGCACACTGCAAGAGAAACCGCGGCGGCAGGGAACTGAGGCAGGTTCAGACCAATTCTTGGGAGAGCATAATACACGATCAGAATCAGCAGCAAAGCCGGCGTCCCACGAACGGCCTCGATGTAGACACGCGTAATGGCCCCGATGACCCTTCCCCCAAACATGTTCATCAGCCCCACAAGCAGCCCGGCGACGGTCGCGAAGATCATCGAGACGACCGTCAGCGAAAGCGTGGTCCATGCACCTGCCAGGAGGAACGGCAAGTTTTCGAAGATGATCGACCACTTAAACATTTCTCGCTACCCCGACCTCGACTGCTACTTGGGCAGATATGGCGGGTCGGCAAAGAAGTATTTGCGGTAGAGAGTCGCGTACGTCCCGTCCGCAACCACTTTGCGGAGGGTCGCATCGATGTCGTTCTTGAGTTGGGTGTCATCCTTCCGCACGGCGATACCATACAGCTGTGTCAGGTCCTGGCCAGCTATCGAGGTCGTATCGATAACCTTCAATGCAGGATGAGTACTGGCATAGGCCGTGCACACAGGGTAGTCGTTCACCACAGCGTCGATCTTGCCATTCTCGAGGTCCAGGGTGGCAAGCTGAATGTCGAGGTAGGAGCTCACCTTCACACCAGTGATCAGCTTGGCATCAATCTCGCCTGTCGTGCCAGTCTGAACGCCGACCGTTTTCCCCACAAGGTCCCCGGGTTTGGTGATGTTGTTCTTGGCCGGGTTGTACATGATGCCCATGTCCGCTCGGTAGTAGGGAATGGAGAAGCTGACCTCCTTCTCGCGGTCGGGGGTAATCGTCATGGCGGCGCATACCGCATCGAACTTCTTTCCCTCCAGGGCAAGGAGAAGCCCGTCAAAAGCCCCACTAGTCAGATTGCTGGTCCTGCCCATGTTTGCTGCGATGGCTTCCATCAGTTCGACGTCAAACCCTGTGGGCTTGTTGTTCGCATCAGCGTACTCGAATGGCGCATACGTCGGGTCAGTCCCCCAGTTGAATGTTCCAGTCTGAGTCTTGCATCCTGCCGAAACCGTGACGATTAGTACAGCAACAACCATCAAGATCACAATACGGGCAAACGCTGTCTTCTTCATCCTCCCTATACTCTGTGCAATCCTTGAAGAAAGTAAAGCATAGAGGGGAGCCAGCTCCATTGGTGGTCGCGGCAGGTATCGGTCTCATCGTGATTGCCTGCGCTGCCTTTGTGGGAGCTTTTGTGATGCACCTTGTCGGCAGGCCCCTCGGCTGGTCGGTCCTGGCGGTTGTCAGCGGCATGAGTGCACTGGGTCTGGCGGGCCTGACTTTCATTGCGGGTCTTGCTGACAGGTACACAAAGCGACTGCAGCATAAGGAGTCCTCATAGGAGATGTGACCATCGAGGAGGGAGCCAGCATCTGGTACGGGGCTGTCCTCCGTGGCGACATTGCCCCTATTGTCGTACACTGCAACGCCAACGTCCAGGACAACGTAGTGGGACATGTAGATGCGGGCGTCCCTCTTGTTGTCGGTGAGGGCGCCACTATCGGCCATGGCGCTGTCCTGCATGGCTGTTCAATCGGCCACCACGCCATGGTGGGCATGCATGCCACGGTCCTCACGGGAGCTGTTGTCGGCGACGAGGCAGTGGTGGCTGCCGGAGCCCTGGTTCCTGAGAACAGGGTTGTGCCTGCCCGGTCACTCTCGATAGGCGTCCCGGCACGCACAGTACGACCACTGACAAACGATGAGATACAGGAACTCCGTCGGCGAGCCGATGACTACGTCAGACTAGGAGCGATGTCCAAGGCAAAGCCCTAGTACCAGACTGGTCCGCACACCGGACTCTCCATTCTCTTCACCTTCTACGCACATTTCTCCTTGTATTTTCTGACCCTCCCCTATACTGCACCCAACCAATGCTACAGGCCAATCAGCCGAAGAGCCCCCTGGTGACGATCCGGCATATGTCGTGTCGTGTTTTCATACCCTGTCAACAAGGAGAGTCAGACATGAGCAGAACTCGCACATCACGGTGGGGCGCGGTCTTCACTTTCGCGCTCGTTCTATGTCTTCTGGTCCTCTCGGGCTGCAGACCTGCGGCCACGTTATCCGACCTCGACCGCGTCAAGCAAGATGGCGCTCTCACCGTCGGCAACGACACGACGTACGCCCCCTTTGAGTTCGCCGACAGCAACAACAAGCCGACAGGTTTCGATATCGAACTCATTGCCGCCGTCGCCCAGAAGCTTGGGCTGAAATCGGACATCGTGACTACCGCCTGGGACGGCATCATCCCTGCCCTCCAGACGCGAAAGTTCGAGGTGCTCATTTCGTCGATGACGATCACCCCCGAACGCGAGAAGGAAGTCAGCTTTTCCATTCCCTATTACCGGGCAGACATGGGCATCGTGTTCGACAAGACTCTCCATACCATAGCAGGACCTTCCGACCTCGCTGGATTGAAGGTCGGTGCTCAGGTGGGAACCACGGGCGAAACCAGCGCACGCATGATCGATGGTGTGACGGACGTTCGGTCCTACCCCGATATTCAGCTGGCCATGGCCGATTTGACACTGGGCCGTATCGACGCTGTCGTCAATGACTTCCCAGTCTGCGCCTACTATGCGAAGGACTCGCCGACGCTCACTGTCATTCGTATACTCAAGGTGAAAGATCTCGATCTCACGCAGTACTACGGCATAGCTATGCACCTCGAAGACAAGCAGCTGAAAGCTGCTGTGGACAAGGCCCTGCAAGACCTCGTCAACGATGGCACGTATGACAGCATCTATGCAAAATGGTTCGGAGGCACACCCGGCTTCCGTCCAGGAGACCCGCGGCCCTGAAACTTCACCCGAAAAGAGGCACCAAATGCGCATCCGCCATACCCTTCCGGGTATGGCGGATGCGAGACACCAACTTCTCTTCGATCCTAGAATGCAGTAGTCACGTCGATGTAGCCCTTTCGCTGAGCCTGGCGACTGCCGAAAGAAACCAGAACCGACCCGAGCGCAAACAGGATCGCTGCCGACAGGGCCACTCTTCCCAGCAACTGGACTGTTGACATGTCGGAGAGAAAAGTCGTAAGGACCTTCCCTGAGATTGCCCGGCGCATGAGTTCGATAAACGGACTCATGGGGACGAACTCAGCGATCCTTGCAAACACCGCTGGGAAAGCAGTTGGAGGAAACAATGCCCCACTCAGCACGAACAAGCCCCCAAAAAGTGCGTCGACAACGTCGACGTCCAATTTGATCGTCAGGAGAAACACAGAAGCCATGGCCAACCCCAGGCCGGCTGCCACGAGGTATCCGAGGAATGCGCCCGCCATAAGGTAAGCCCAGCTGGGGTGGAATGGCAGATGCAGTACAGGAACGAGCCAGCACAGATTGATGCCGATCCCTGCAAGCGCGATAAGATACCGTGTTGCCGCGCGACCGCACAGATATGTCCGATACGAAGTGCTCGACAGGAAGATGTACTTCAGCGTCTGGTAGTGCTCTCGGTCATCGTGGACACTGAACGCCATGTCGAAGAACACCATGCTCAGTGAGTAGTAGAAGATGGTCCCGTAGAGTGCGTATGGGAGCAGTCCCGTCTTCTGGCCGAAGACTCCATACAGGATGATGACCGCGAGAAAACTGCCGACGGGATATGCTGCCAGGTAGAGCAGCCACACCCACTTCTTCGTCCAATTGCTCTCAATCTGCAGACCGACATACATGGAAGCAAGGAACCCTTTCATCACTGCCACCTAAGTGTCAGGCGCGCATCTCGTCTGGCCTTGTACTCGACAGACCGCAATGCCCATGATGCGATGAATGCAAACACGAGCCCCAGTCCGATGAGAATGAGCAACTCCCAGCGCCAGTCCAGCACCTTCACTGTGAACGAAGGGACCAGAAGCTGTCTTAATGCGTCAAGCCCAAGGGTGGTCGGGATGAGTGCCGCGATACCGACCAGGCCCACTCCCAGGAACCTGGCGGGAAAGTAGGATCCCGAGAGAACGTTCGTCGGTTCCATAACGAGGTCGGCAGTGCGCCATGCGTCGCGCCCGTGATAGAGAAACAGCGACGAGAACACGATGCCCAGTCCATACATCGAAAACAGGGTCACAAGGAAGACGAGAAATGCCAAGGGCAGGTGCAGAATCGTGAACTTCACCTTGAACACAGCGATGCCAAAGAACAGCACCGCCAGAGAACGGAGCATCGTGTGCATGGCGCCACCGACAGACAGACCGACGAGGAAGGCAGACAACGGGGCGGGGCTCACAAGCATCAGCTCCAGGTTTCCCATTTCCTTCTCCCAGTACAACTGCGTCGCAACACCCCACAGAACGTTCATGAAAAAGGGAGTCATGAACCCACCCAACACTACCAGTCCGCTGAACTCAGAACCAGTCCCAAGCGTCCGGTAGAGGTAGATGTAGGTTGTCATCGTGAAGAAACCGCCCAGGACGCTTGCGACGACCCAGGTCGCCTCGCGCATCTGTCCAAAAATGCGCACGTAGGCGCGCGCGTTGAGCGTCCTAAGAAACAGGAGAAGCTGTTTCTTCTTCATCTTCGAACCTCCTGCCCACCATCTTGAGAAACGCGTCTTCCAGGGTAGGCTCGAGCTTGCGCATATACTCAAGGGCTGCCCCCTGTGCTGCCAGTGCTGTAATGAGACGGGCGATGTCACTCTCGTGCATGAGGTGTGCCATCAGCATTGGGCTGTTCGTTACCTTGTCGGCACCCAGGACTAGATCGTTTCCCTCTCCCATGACTGCAGTGATACGATCAAGCTGTTCCCCGTCCAACCGATCCAACGTGATTTCATAGTGCGCTCTGCTGTCAAGGTCCTGCTTGAGCTGTGATGGAGCTGCATTCGCAAGAATAAGTCCATGGTTGATGATGGCCACACGCGAACAAAGTTCATCGGCTTCTGCCATGTAGTGCGTTGTCAGAATGACGGAACGTTCCGGCTTCTCCTGGACCCAATCGCGCACGATGCGGCGAATGACGACACTCGCCTCGACGTCGACGCCAAGCGTCGGCTCGTCGAGGAAAAGCACATTGGGGTCGGTGACGAGGCCACGCACCAGATTGACTTTCTGACGCATGCCGGTAGACAGGCGGTTCATCTGCTGACGCCTGCTGTCCCACATTCCGACGACCCTCAGGTACTCCTCGATCCGGGCGCGCGCCACAGGGGTCTCCATGCCATAGAACTGACTAAACATCCAGAGCTGCTCCTCGACGGTGAGAATGCCGTACCCTGAGGTCTCGCCTCCGGAAATGAGGGAGATGAGCGGACGTACACGAGCGTATTCTCTCTCAACATCGAAACCAGCAACAGTAACACGCCCAGATGTCGGGAGCAGCAACGTCGCCATGATCTTGATGGTCGTCGTCTTGCCGGCTCCGTTCGGGCCCAGAAGACCGAAGATCTCGCCATGCGACACGTCAAAGCTGACGCCCCGCAAGGCATGGAACGGAGCCGTGCCCCTGCGGTTGAAGACACGAGTGAGATTCTCTACTTGAATCGATGTATGCATACAGTGCTACCTCCAGAACGAGTGTGGGGAAAAGCGAACTGTATGACAGGAGAGATTGCTGATGGACTCTGTGAGAGTCAGTGATTGAGGAGTTGAATGTCCTGCGTTTACTGCGGCAAGCTCTTGGCTGCAGCTTGTCCAATCAACAGCACCCCTGTCATCAGTTGGTGCAAATCCTGTTGTACGCCATTGTGGTACCTCCATATGCACGAATGTCTATGTGCGCCCTCAAGGCACGACGCCGAGACTATATCAGAACGAACATGTTTTGTCAAATTGTCGTGTGCCACGCCTGCTCCCTGTTGCCGACGGCAGATGGTGGGTCGACGAGAGTATACATCCCCCGTGGTCAGGGATACCACAAGCCGCCCAGTTCCTTCTCGGGACAAGGCGGCTTTCAGTCACAATGACATTGTCAAGCTACATGAAGCGCTCGAAGCGCTCCTTGCCGGCCTTGCAGACCGGGCAAACCAGCGGAGGCTGCGGCCTCGCACAGAGGTACCCACAGACCTTGCAGCGCCAGACCGGAAACGTGAGCCCGGCCACATGCACTCGCTCCATCTCCTCCGCAGACGCAGGCGGTCCACCAACCCGACGCCGGTCCGGAATGGATGTGGCGGTTTTCTCACCACGACTGATTTCAGGCGAGACATACAACGCGCAGTAGCAGGTACCGTACTCGTCAAGGTCGGCGTCTCGGTAGTCACACGGACAGACAAGGTCCAGATCTCGCCCTCTTTCCCCTGATGCCAGACGGCAGGGACAGGCGCGATACCCGTAGCGCGCCTCGTTCTCCAGCAGGCCCCGGACCAGATCCCTGGCAAAGGCGTCGTCAGGATTGACAAAGTATCCTGCCTCCTGTGCCTCCAGGACAAGCCTTGCCCAGACCTCAGCGACACGCTCGTCCGCTATCCTGCTCATTCAGCCGCGAGCTTCCGAATCCTGATTTCCGAGAAACCTACGACACACTCCTTGTCGTCGAGAATAATGGTCGGAAACGAACACGCCGGATTCCATTTCAGGACCTCCTGCTTGGCCAGTTCCTTGTTGCCGCCCTCCTGGTCGTCGACGTCAACGTAGTCATACGCAACGCCCAGTTCCTGCAGCAGCGCTTTGGTCTTGCGACACCAGCCGCAGGTCGTCAGCGTGTAGAGGAAGACCTTATGCTTGTTGTGTATACCTTCAACATGCTTGGGTTCCAACATCGTTTCCTCCTTGACTCGAATAGATGCCTAAGCGGGCAGCAACGATCTGAAAATCTCGACGGTCTCGCGGCACTGATCGGTGGTCACGTCGTGGTGCGTGACGATTCGGACAGTACTCGGCGTGACAGCATTACACAGGACGCCCTTTTCCTTGACCGCTGCTACGAACGACAGCGCATCCTGGCCACTTGCACCGACGTTGACCATAGCCATGTTGGTTTCAGCTTCAGACGGGTCGGTTCCGTACCCGAGACCCGCCAGCTCTCTCGCGAGCAGTTTCGCGTTGGCGTGATCCTCGGCCAGCCTTTCCACCATCGTCTCCAGCGCCACAATACCTGCAGCCGCCAGGATGCCGACCTGCCGAAGACCCCCTCCCAGGCGCTTGCGGTTCTTGCGCGCCCGCTCAATGTACTCTCTTGATCCGACGAGCAATGATCCCACAGGAGCGCACAAGCCTTTGGAAAGACAGAACATCACAGAATCGGCGTAGGACGCCCACACATCCGGTGCGATGCCAGAGGCGATCGACGCGTTGAAGATCCGGGCTCCATCCATATGCACGGCAATGCCGCGCTCATGCGCCGTCGCCGCAATCTCACGCACATACTCGATGGGCCAGACCTTGCCTCCACCCCGATTGTGCGTGTTTTCGATAGCAATGAGGGAGGTCCGTGGAAAATGGATGTTGCTGGAGTCGCGGATTGCATGCTTGACATCGTCAGGGTCCATCACGCCCCGCTTGCCTGGAACCTGCCGTGCCTGTACGCCCGACAGCATCGCAATGTCGCCAACCTCATAGTAGAAGATGTGGCTCTCAGCCTCCGTAATCAGTTCATCCCCACGTTGAGTGTGCGTCATGATGGCAACCTGATTACCCATCGTGCCAGACACGACAAACAGACCAGCTTCCTTGCCCAACATTCCTGCGCCCAGGTCTTCGAGCCTGACGACCGTGGGATCCTCGCGGTAGACGTCATCGCCAACCTCGGCCGTCGCCATGGCGTCGCGCATGGCCTGCGTGGGCTTTGTAACAGTATCAGAACGAAGATCGATCATTGTTTCCTCCAAGCGAATTCAGTCCTTTGTGATGCGAAAGACATTCACACGTTCTCGACGTTGACCGACTTGACTCCCCGGATCTTGCCGACGTGCTCGACGATCTCGCTAATCGTCGGGTCCAGGAACTTCTCGTCAGAGCCAATGCTGACTTCAACCCTGACCGCACCCTGGTCAATGCCGATGTACTTGACCATCTGGAGCGTGATGATGTCGACCCCAACCGGTGGCCACAGGACGTGCTTCAGCTCCTCGGTCACGGTCTTGACGTCTAACGTGGAATCATAGTCGATGCCCTTGACTTCTTTCTTGTATTTGCGAATAGCCGACCGGAGTCCGTCGACAGCGAGGACCGAGCAGTGCATCTTAACAGGAGGCAGACCCCCCAACTCGTCGGCAGCCTGTTTCCACGTGATCGCCTCGGCCTCGTCGATCGTCTTGCCCTTGGCCAGGTCGGTGATGATGGAACCTGTAGCGATGTTCGAGGCACAGCCATAGGACTGGAATTTCACGTCCTCGATGCGATCGGTCGCCTTGTCAATCTTGAGGTAGACCGTGATCTCGTCGCCACATGCGGGCGACCCTTCCGTAGCACAGGCATCGGCGTTCTCTATCACGCCTATGTTGTGCGGGCTCTTGAAGTGTTCGATGACTTTCGCAGTGTACTTGATTGCCATGGTAACCTCCCTATTGCGCAGGCGGCCTGATCGTGCTCTGGGCGCGCAAGCGTTCCACAATCGGAACCAGCTTTGCCAGAGCCGTATCGATGTCGGCCTCCGTGTTGTACCGAGACAGCGTGAAGCGGATGGAGCCATGTGCCTGCTCGTGATTGCGCCCGATCGCAATGAGAATGTAGTTCGGTTTCAATGTCGCGGCTGCACAGGCCGAACCCGTATCGACCACAATCTCGTCCATATCGAGGAACATCATGATCGCTTCCCCCTCGATGAACAGGAAGCTATAGCACAAATGCGACGCCGCTCTCTCCGCGCCTTCCGGACCGTTGAGCAGAATATGCGGAATGTGCTCCTGGATGCCAGTTGCGAGACGGTTGACAAGGCTCCGCATGTGCTCAACATCACGGTCGAAGGTGGCATATAGCAATTCGATCGCCTTGTCGAACCCTGCAATGCCCATGGTGTTGGGTGTACCCGGCATAAGCGGAGAATACGACTCCGAGCCAAAGGTGATAGGATGGATTTTCGTGCCCTTCCGAACATAGAGAGCTCCGACACCCTTGGGACCATGGATCTTGTTGCTGGAAAAACTCACCAGATCGGCCTTCACCGTGTCGACATCCAGCCGCTGCGTCTGCAGTGCGCTGGCAAAATCCACATGATATGGAATCTTGCGGCCAACACGTTGTGAAGCATCGGCAATGATATTCCCTGCCCTGGCCAAGGGTTCGATCGTCCCAATCATGTGGTTGACGCCCATCAGGCTGACCATCGCGGTGTGCTCGTTCAGCACAAACGAAAGCTGATCCAGGTCATACCGTCCCTCACCGTCGACCTTGATGTAGTGAGCTGTGTAGCCTTCCTTCTCCAACGCCTTGTACACCGCAAGCGTGGCTGGATACTCGATCTCGCTGGTCACAATCTCTGGTTTGTCGATGGCCTGGGCCCGCGTCGAGCCCAACAGAGCTATGTTAATAGCCTCAGTAGCACTCCCCGTAAACACGACCTCGTTCTGCGATGCCCCAATACCGGCTGCAAGCCGATTCTGCGCTCTCTCTATGAGTTCTGCCGCGCCAGTGCCACATTGCGTGAACGCTGCCGGTACCGCGTATTTGTCAATGGCAGCAATACGCATGGCCTCCCAAACCTCAGGCGCAACCATCGTACCGCGAAAGTTGTCAAGATAGATCATTGCCTACCTCCTTTTCCTGCTGTGGAAGAACAGCCTCGAATGCAGGATTGCTCCCTTCAGCGTATCACAAACAGGGCAAAGTCAACACGCAAAAAAGCGGTGACTAAACGTCAGGGCTTGGAGTGACGGCGACTCAGCACGTTGCACATGCCTTTTACATCTCTGTAATGTTGGAGGTCAGAGTGGGCCAGCGATAGCATCTGACGAACAACATCAGGTTGGCTGGAATATCGCTCAGCGATGGCTCGGTATCCCATGAAAGCCTTGCGTTCGGCTTCCACGGAAGCGCTGAGTTCCTGAAGCAGAGCACTGTCGTCGAGAACCTTCTCTGGGCTGGACGAGGCAGTGGCTTTCCTGTGTGGCTCGTAGACAATGCCAGCATATGCACGGTACAACTGCTGTAGCATCTGAACGTGGGCGGCTTCGTCGGCTGAAAGCGACCTGAACGTTGCCTTCAGGCGCTTTCTCGTGGTCCTCTCGACGAGCTGCAGATAACGAGCGTGCCCTTCGACCTCTTCCTCGATTGCACCCTCCAGCAGCTCCTGGAGACTGAGGAGCGCTCCTTGCGCCTTCCCCCCAATCTGGCGTCCAAGACGACTTCCCAGCGACCGGAGGCGCTGCGGCACTCGCCACAGGGTTCGAAGGCTGAAGACCCCTCCGATTGTTCCTCCCTGCCTGACAACGTCATCCTCGAGCTGCGATATCAGCTCGTCGCCACCGCTCAATCGACGCATCATCACCAGGAATACAGTGACGCCCGCCAGACCGACCGAACGGACAAATCCTGACACCGCGGGAACGATGGCTCCGTTCCAGTAGGGAAAAACGAGGACAAGCTTGTCTCCGCGGTCAAACGACACGTTCGGGGTGCTCAGTACTGCCAGATCGAAGCCACGGACTGCCCGCCGCGCTGCACGCTTCCATCCAGAAGGTCGAGCAGTGAAGCGATCGCTCAGGCCAAACAGTGGACCGTTCAGCTCCGACGCAACGCCCTCAGCTACCGTTCGAGAATGCCCCATAACAGAGTAGAAAACGGTCTTCGTTGTCATTGAGTTGCTCCTCTGACGCAATCAGCCCACCGCCATTGTAGCCGGTGGGCTGACGAATACAACGCAAGACTCCAGCAATCTAGAACTGGATGCCAGACTCCTCCAGCTTGAGCAGGCGAGCCCACTCATCGTCAATCATCTTCTGCATCTCTACGATGACGTGTTCGTTCCCAGGCCTGAACAGATGCCTGAACCGTGTCTGACCCTTGAGGAAATCCTCAATCGGTCTGCGGTTTGAGGGCTTGGTGTTGATGTGCACGATACCGTTCTCAATCTCGTACAGTGGCCAGAAATTGGTTTCGACGGCCAGTTTGGAATATTGGATCGTAAGCGAAGAATCAAAAGACCAGTTGCTTGCGCAGGGCTGCAGAACGGCGAGCACTGCTGGACCGTCCGCATTGAAACCCTTCTGCGCTTTCTTGTACAGGTCCATCGTATTGTTCACAGCCGCCTGGGCAACATACGGGATACGGTGGGCTGCGGCAATCTCCACGAGGTTCTTTCTCCACTGCGGCTTGCCGAAGCTGACCTTGCCCGCCGGAACGGTCGTCGTGTTGGCACCAAACGGGGTGGCGCCGCTGCGCTGGTTGCCAGTGTTCATATAGCCCTCATTGTCATAGACAACATACATGAATCTGTGCCGACGCTCAAGCGCCCCGGACAGAGCCTGGAATCCAATGTCGTATGTGCCGCCGTCGCCTCCGACCGCAAGAATGTTGACGTCTTCGTCGATCTTGCCACGACGTCTCAGAGCCTTGTACGCAGCTTCAATACCTGAAGCGACTGAAGCGGCGTTCTCGAATGTCACATGCATCCACGGCGTATTCCAGGCCGTGAACGGATAGATCGTCGTTACAACCTCAAGACAGCCTGTCGCACTAACGACAATAACGGGTTTGTCGGAGGCCGCAAGAACAGTCTTGATGATGGATCCAATGCCGCAACCAGAACACATCCGATGGCCGGACACGATTCGGGCATCAGCACCAGTCGTCTTTAAAGCGATTTCCTGCAGTGTAGGCATGTCTGCTACCCCCTCAGTCCGATGTACCGCTGATGCTCCGGGTCGAGTTTGCCGGACAGCAGTTCCTCGAAAACGGCTTCGATCTCAGTGGTCATGATGTCGCGACCACCCAGTCCATAGATATAGCTCTGCATCGCCGGTCGTCGTTCGAGTTCCCACAGCGCATTGCGGAACTCGGAGTAGACTGGGGCACAGGCGCCAAAGTCCATCGATCGATCAAGAACGCCGATGACGGGAATGTCCTTGAGCGCCTCACGGACCTCAGCATAAGGGAACGGCCGGAACAGGATCGGTTTGAGCAGGCCCACCTTCTTGCCCTGTGCGCGCATCGCATCGACGGCAGCCTTTGCAGTGCCTGCAGCCGAATTCAGGACGACGACGACGGCCTCCGCATCGTCGATACGATAGGCCTCAAAGAACGGGTACTGTTTGCCCGTGATTGCCGAGAGCTCCGTGCCGACTTCATGATAGACTTCGAACACCTTGCTCATTGCCTCTTCCTGAGCACGCTTGAACTCGAAATAGTAGTTCGGAAGGACCAGGGGTCCGACGCTCTTCGCATGTTCAACATCCAGCAGAGCACGGTCCAGGGACCGTACGCCGACAAACTTCTGTACAAGAGCGTCATCGAAGATCTCGACCGGCTCCACGGCGTGGCTGGTGATAAATCCATCCTGGTTGACCATGACCGGTAGCTGAACACGATTGTCCTCAGCCACGCGAATTGCAAGCAGTGTGTTTTCGTAGACTTCCTGGGCGTTCTCGCTGAAGATCTGAATCCAGCCCACGGTGGTCACTCCCATGACATCCGAATGATCACAATGGATGTTGATCGGAGCGGACAGCGCCCGGTTGACAAGCGACATGACAATGGGCAACCGCAGGCCCGGTGTAGCCGCCACGACTTCCCACATCAGGGCAAGTCCCTGGGACGAGGTCGCCGACATGGCACGGGCTCCGGCTGTTTCGGCACCGACTGTCGCAGACATAGCTGAATGTTCCGACTCAACGGGAACCATCTCTGTATCGACAATTCCATCTGCAACATACTTTGCAAACTCTTCCACGATCGGTGTCTGGGGCGTTATCGGATAGGCTACGACAACATCGGGATTGATCTGTCGCATCGCCTCCGCGGCCGCCTGAGCACCGGTAATTGCTTTCCTGACTCCCATATCTGTTCCCTCCTCTACAACTTGCAAGAGGCCTGCTCTGCCTCTTCTTCGCGAACCATGCTGATAGCCTTGGACGGGCACTCGTGAGCGCAGATACCGCACCCCTTGCAATAGTCGAGGTTTGTCGCCAATCGTACAACTCCCTTGAACAGCCGTCCGCCCTTGCCGGCGACGCCTTCCTCGTTCTTGGCTACCGGAATAGCCATGTCGGGACAGTAGCCCACGCAAATCATGCAATGGGTACATTCAGAGGCGTTGAAGATGGGACGGAGAACGCGCCACCCACCGGTCTTGTAACCGAGGGACGTAGCTGGTGGCAGCTCCACGCCAAGTTCAAGCTCCTGCCATGTTCTTCTTTCACTCATTTGAAAACCTCCTCATAGCCCCTGTGGAGCATGCTGATGTTTTTCTGAACCTTCTCTTCGCCTATCTTTGACAGGAAGTGCGCCCGCAGGACATCCTCAAGCGACTCCATCTTGACAACGCCGGTCAGTTTCACGAGTGCTCCGAGCATTGGCACGTTTGGAGTGTCCATGCCCAGCAACTCCAGTGAGATGCCCGTGGCGTCCACACCGTAGAGGGTGCCGTTGAACTGCGCCAGCTTCTTAATCTCCGCCGAACAGACTTTCGTGTTGACGATGAGGATGCCCGTATCGGGTAGCCCCGCTGCAACCAGGACGGAGCGCATGATGCCAAAATCGAGCACCATGACAACATCAGGCGTCACGATCGGCTCATGGCTCTTGAGTACCTTGTCAGCGATCTTGGTGTAGGAGACCGTCGGAGCCCCACGACGCTCAGACCCATACTCGGGAAAAGACTGGATGTACTTGCCTTCCTTGAACGCCGCCTCAGCCAGCAACTGGGACCCCGACTTGGCCCCCTGGCCCGCTCTACCATGCATTCTGACTTCGTAGACTTCCTTCATGTTTCCTCCTCTTTCCAGACTCCACCGCAGATTCGTGGTTCCACCACATGCCCTCGGGGGCAGAACGCCCTGCAAGTCTTGCAGAACCCCCTCCTGGGGCTAATCATACAAAACAGGACCAACCAGAAGAGTGCTGCGCCAACCAACGTCCACCAGCCTTTCCTGCACGGATACTATAGAATGGGCTGGGGCAAAAAGCAACAAAACATCAAGAAGCCACCACTGTCCACAACAAGACCACCGACCCCTCCAGGAGGCACCGGCTTTCTCGTCGCGAACTGTCAATGTCTACTTTCCAATTGCCGACCCAAGCAAAGTCAACTCACCTTCGAGCCAGGACACAAAAGGACCATCGGCGGTCGCTCCAAGAGCATCCAGGTTGCAGACAACGACGCCATTTGACTGTCGGACAACTCCCGTGCTGCCTCCAGGAACGACATTCACGACAACGACTTGGGTCTTCTCCCCAGAACCCCAGTTCGCAACTCTTGAGGCCGCCTCTGCTCCTGTAAGGTCAAGACCCTTCAGGCCCGGCTGAACCAGAATCCGCAATCCAAAGTCCGCTGCTGCGCCTGACCACGTTGTGTCCTCCGCCAGAAAGGCCCGGGTGCCAGCACTCCAGACAAGCCGTTTCAGCCGGCCATCCGCCTGACTGCACTCGTCCATGAATACTGCATATCGCGAGTCGAACTGCTCCTTCAGCTCCGGATAGAGGGCATCCAGCGTATCGCGCATCAGGCGTGCCATGTCTGCGGCATCTCGAAAAGACAGCCACGGGCTGCCCAGCCTACCCTTGTCCAGGGCGGCAGAGAGACTGACAAAGCGCACACCCCCCTGCTGCATCTTGCTGGACCAGGTATCGATAGAGGTTCCGGTCTGAAAAACGACGGCACTCGCGGAGGCAAGTTCCTGCGCATTCTGGAGAGGGACTCCGTCACTTCCGGCGAGAACATGGACCTGCAACGCAGCGCCAGCGATAGCCTGAGCGATCAGGGCAACCGGCCTGATTGTACCCGAGATGATCATGGGCCGTACCACGTTGCGCGGACCACACCCGGACACTGCCATCGTCACTGCCACGGTCAAGGCAAGAATCGTCTGAAGCTTCTTCACTCCAGCCTCCTTCACGAGTCCGTCACTGGCGGAAACTCGTGCTGCTGTCTATTCCGAATCGTCCTTTGGAGAGGACATTCTCAAGAGAACCTTGATGAGACCATAGAAGATTCCCAGCATGGCAAAGATCAGAACATAGCTCAGTCCACTGATGCGCAGACCTTCAGCGACAACGGGATCCATCGCCACCCCCTATCGTACCAGGGCCAGGATCAGGCCACCTGCGATGATGGAGGCGATCTGCCCTGCCACATTGGCACCAACGGCATGCATGATGATGAAGTTGCTGCCATCTTCCTGCTGCGCCATCTTCTGGATGACCCGGGCAGACATCGGGAACGCCGATATGCCGCACGCGCCAATCATCGGGTTGATCTTTCGTTTTCGGAAAAGGTTAATCAGCTTCGCGAACAGCACTCCGCCCACCGTGTCGAACACGAAGGCAATGAGACCCATCGCGATGATGAGGAGCGTCGTCGGATTCAGGAATTGCTTCCCTCCCATGGACGACCCTATCGTGATCCCCAGGAGAATGGTTACCAAACTGGTAAGCTCGTTCTGAGCAGTCTTGGAGAGGCGCTCCGTTACCCCGGACTCGCGCAGCAAGTTGCCGAACATGAGGCTGCCGATCAGAGCCACGGACATGGGCGCTATGATACCGGCGATCAGCGTGACAGCAATGGGAAAGATGACTTTCACCATCCTCGATACCTCGTGTTCAGGGTTCTCCATGTGAATCATGCGCTCTTCGCGGGTCGTGAGCACCCGAATGATGGGTGGTTGAATAATCGGAACAAGCGACATGTAGGAATAGGCGGCCACCGTGATCGGGGCCAGCAATCCTGGAGCAAACCGCGCAGCGACATAGATCGACGTCGGTCCGTCGGCTGCCCCGATGATTCCAATCGCAGCAGCCTCTCTGAGACCTGGAATACCCGTGAC